>NZ_JBHSQW010000042.1:0-509 GCF_042658695.1 Pseudonocardia hispaniensis
CCCTTGGCGATGGCGTTCTTGGGGTCGGCGTCCACCGCGACCGGCCGGCCCAGCTGCTCGGACACCAGCTGGGCCACCAGCGGGATCCGCGAGGACCCGCCGACCAGCAACACCGCGGTCAGCTGCTCGGGGGTCAACCCGGCCGAGTCCACCGCCCGACGCAACGCGGCCACCGTCTCCTCCACCCGCGGCCGGATCATCTGCTCGAACTCGCTGCGATGCAACCGCACCGAGGCCTGCACCCCGGGCACCACCACCGGCACCGTCACCTCGGTATCGGCACTGAGCGCCTCCTTGGCCTCGGTGCACTCCCGCCGCACCCGCGCCACCGCCCCCAGCACCGCCGGATCCGCCTCGTCCAACCCCTCGAACGCCTCCGGACACCCGGCCAACACATGATCGAACACCGCCTGGTCGAAATCCACCCCACCCAGCCGCTCGATCCCCTCCGGCCGCCCCAGCAACCCGAACCCGGCCCCACCCGCACCCGGATCCCCCTTGCGCACCAC
>NZ_JBHSQW010000043.1:0-748 GCF_042658695.1 Pseudonocardia hispaniensis
ACACAGACTCCATACTGCGCCAATGGCACTGGCTCTGCGGGCTGCGATCGGATCGGATGTCGGCAGGCAACGGGCGCGTAACCAGGATTCCGCGGCGGCAGGCCAGCGCCTCGTGAGCGTGGCCGACGGGATGGGCGGGCACGCCCATGGTGAGCTGGCCAGCGCCCTGACCGTTGCCGCACTCTCCGACCTCGATGACGCATTGCCCGCCGACCTGCACGAGGTCGATCTCGCCGCAGCGCTGTACGACGGCCTCGTGGACGCCGCACAGCGCCTCGACGAACGCGCCAGCCGCGACCCTGCGCTACGGGGCATGGGAACGACGGCGGTCGCTTTGCTCCTCGACGACACTCGCCTCGGCGTGCTGCACATCGGCGACTCGCGCATCTACCGGCTGCGGGGCGGTGACCTTTGTCGCCTGACCCACGACCACACCGTCGTCCAGGCGCTCGTCGATGAAGGCCGGCTCACCGCCGAGGAGGCGATGCGCCACCCGCGCCGGTCGGTGCTGCTGCGCGCCCTTCAGGCCGGGCACGACCCGGACCCGGACGTCTGGATGATCGATGCCGCACCCGGGGACCGCTATCTCCTGTGCTCCGACGGCGTCACGGCGGTGCTGACCGACGACACGGTGCGCGAGGTTCTCGCGGACATCGACGACCGGGGCGAGGCGGTCGCGCGGCTCATCGCGCTGGCCAACGAGGCGGGTGGGCCGGACAACATCACCTGTGTGGTCGTCGACGTCGTC
>NZ_JBHSQW010000044.1:0-12120 GCF_042658695.1 Pseudonocardia hispaniensis
CCGGCAACAACGGCTCCAGACGCGCCCACTCGGCGTCGGTCAGATCGTGACGATCCAGCACCACACCTGCCTACCGCATCCGACACCCAAGATCCACGGGACACACTCTAGCCTTCCCCGGCCACGCCTGGCCATCGCCGACAGCACGCGGACCACCGTGGATCCGGATGTCCGGGCACAGCGTCCCATCGGTCAGTTGAGGACGTTCATTCCGTCGCTCATGTAAATGTACACTCGGCTGAACCGCCCATTTTCCAGGTAGAAGAAGTTGCAGTTCGTCAGAGTGATCTGGTTGCCGTCGTTGTCTGTCAGTTCGACCTCGAACTGGCTGGCGATCCGGTTGTTGTCGGGGTCGACGACATGCCGGAAATGAATATGGCGCATATTTCGCTTGTAGTTGTCGAACAACTCGATGTACATCTGGCGCACATCATCGTCCCGGCCACTGTGCACCGAGTGCGCAGTCTGGATGGTCACCACCGCTTCTTCGTTGAAGCATGAAAGGACGCCGTCGAGGTCGTATTTGTCGACGGCATCGAAGTACCGTTCGACCATGTCGATCAGATAGCCGTAGGTGGTGGCTCCCGTGGCCGTGCTGGGCAGCAGCAACGAACTCATGGCGACCTCCCTGTCGCGGGTTTTTCGTCGGTCGTTCCGGCTCGGTGGCACGTGGCGTGGGCGCGAGAAGGCAGCGCCTGCATTGTATGCAAGTAGCCGTACGGGCAGCGTCCCCGACGAGGTTCCATCCTGTCAAGCGGGAGAGCCATCTGTAATTGCATACATTTTGGCCCCGCGTGGCAGTGGGCGGTGCCGCTCCGGGTTCGCGTCGCGCGGTGCCGGTCGGTCGACGCGTCCAGCACGTCGCGGAAGCGGGGCCGGTTGTGTATCCGATGGAGCCAACCGGATTGCCGGCGCGCGGAGAAGCGGGGCGGAAATCAAGGGGTGGCCGGCGCCCACCTCCGCGATGGGCCGGTGCGTGGTCGAAGGCGGTCATTCACCGGCGAAGCGTTGCTCCAGTTCGTGAACCTCTGGTAGGCCGATCATGGTGGTGAAGGCGTCGAAGGTGGGGAGTCCGGGCAGCGCGGCGGTGGGTGTGCCGTCGGTGCGGATCGTCTCGAGCAGGGCGCGGACGGCGGCGGTGGCGGCGAGCAGCGTGCCGATGGGGTAGAGCACGAGGGAGAAACCGAGCTCGGCGAGCCGGGCGAGCGAAATCGGGGGGGTTCGGCCACCCTCGGCCCAGTTGAACACCAGATGTGCCACCCCCCTCAGCTCGTTGGCGATGCGGGCGATGTCGACCTCGCTGGTCGGTGCCTCGACGAACAGGGCATCCGCCCCGGCGGCGGCGTAGGCGCGGGCGCGGGCGATCGCGGCGTCCAGGCCCTCGACGGCGACGGCATCGGTGCGGGCGATGAGGACGAACGCCGGATCGCGGCGGGCGGCGACGGCGGCACGGATCTTGCCGACCATCTCGGCGCAGGGGATCACCTCCTTGCCGCCCATGTGTCCGCATTTCTTGGGCGTCGCCTGGTCCTCCAGGTGGATGCCGGCGACTCCGGCCTGCTCGTAGAGCTGGACGGTGCGCAGGACATTGAGGGCGTTGCCGTAGCCGGTGTCGGCGTCGGCGATCACCGGGATATCGACCGCCGCCACGATGCGCCGGGCATTGTCGATCATTTCGGTACCGGAGAGCAGCCCGATGTCCGGGCGGCCGATGAGGGAGGCGGTGCTGCCGAATCCGCTCATGTACGCGACGGCGAAGCCGGCCTGTTCGACGAGTCTCGCGGAGAGCGCGTCGTATGCGCCGGGTGCCACGAGCGGATCGGGCGCGGCCAGTAGCTCGCGCAGCCGGGCTGCCGGCGCCGTTCGGCGTCCCAGTAGATGTCCCACGGAGGGCCTCCTTGTATGCAGAACTGTCTAATTCTCCGCAGTGAGCATTGCCTATGGAACCACGTTGCCCCTAGATTGCACACAATCCGAAAGTGAGGTGTCGGGTGACGCGGACCATGACCTCGGCCGAGCGAGTGGTGGTGGCGGTGCGGGATCTCATCCTTCGTGGCGAGTTCGCGGCCGGTGCCCGACTCGGCGAGGTCGAACTCGCCGAGCGCCTCGGCGTGAGTCGCACCCCGGTTCGGGAGGCGCTGACCCGGTTGGCGGTCGAAGGCTTGGTCGAGATCGTCCCGAATCGGGGTGCTCGCGTGATGAGCTGGAGCGTCGCGGAGCTGGAGGGCGTGTTCGAACTGCGCTCGGTCCTGGAGCCGCGGCTCACCGCGCTTGCCGTGCCCCGCGCGTCGGCCGACGACATTGCCGCGCTCGCCGCGCTCGCCGCGCGGATGGTGGAGGTCGGCAGCTCGGGACCCGGCCAGGACCTGGACGCCCTGGTCCCGCTCAATCGCGAGTTCCACGACCGGCTCGTCACGCTGGCCGCTCACCCGGCGCTCGCCACCGTGCTGGCGGGGGCGGTGCACGCACCGATCGTGCTGCGCAACTTCCACACCTACGACGACGCATCGCTGCGCCGCAGCCTCGCGCATCACGGCGAGATCGTCGCCGCGATGCGCGCCGGCGATCCGGAATGGGCGCGCGCCGTCATGACCGCGCACATCCACAATGCCCGGGCCGTGATGGTTCGGGCCGCCCGCGAGCAGCAGGAGGACGTATGAGTGAGCGCGCGACCGAATCAGCGACGCAGAGCTTTCGACTCGGGGTCGACGTCGGCGGCACCTTCACCGACGTGCTGTTGGTCGAGGAGGCCAGCGGGGTTACCTGGCAGGCCAAGACGGCCTCGACACCGGACGATCAGGCGGTGGGCGTGCTGAACGGCATCGCCAGGGTCTGCGCGGCGGCCGGGATCGGGCTCACGCAGGTCACCGAGGTGCTGCACGGCACCACGGTGGCGACGAACGCGATCCTGCAGGGCCAGGGGGCGACGGTCGGGCTGGTCACCACCAGGGGGTTCCGGCAGGTCCTGCAGATCGCCCGCTCGTACGTCCCGGGTGGGCTGGCGGGCTGGATCATCTGGCCCAAGCCGGAGCCGCTGGCGGCGCTGGAGAACACCGTGGAGGTCGATGAGCGCATCGGCACCGATGGCACCGTGGTGCGCGCCCTGGACGAGGACGACGTGCGCGCGCAGCTCAAGAAGCTGGCCGGGCGGAGAATCCAGGCGCTGGCGATCTCGCTGATCAACTCGTTTGCCGATCCGACGCACGAGCGGCGGATCGCGCGGATCGCCGCCGAGGAGCTACCCGGTGTGCCGGTGTCGCTGTCCTCGGAGGTGCTGCCGGAGCTTCGCGAGTACGAGCGCACGGTCACCACGGTGGCCAACAGCTACGTCCAGCCGCAGGTCCGCAGGTACGCGCAGAACCTGGCCGACCAGCTGGCCGAGGGCGGGGTTCCCGGCGAGCTGGCGATCCTGCGCAGCGACGGCGGGCTGGCCGCGGCGTCGGCGGCGATCGACGCGCCGGTCACGATGCTGCTGTCCGGTCCCGCCGGCGGGGTGACCGGGGCGGTATGGGTGGCCGAGCAGTGCGGGTACCGCGATCTGATCACCTTCGACATGGGCGGCACCTCCACCGACGTCGCGCTGGTGCAGGACCTGACTCCGCGAATCGGCCGCGAGACCAGGGTCGGAGACCTGACGGTGCGCGCCTCCAGCGTCGACGTGCGCACCGTCGGGGCCGGCGGCGGGTCGATCGCCCACGTGCCGGAGCTGACCCGGGCGCTGCGGGTCGGGCCGCAGTCGGCCGGCGCGGATCCCGGGCCGGCCGCCTACGCCAGGGGCGGGGTCGCGCCCACGGTCACCGACGCCAACGTCGTGCTCGGCTACCTCCCGTCCACCCTGGCCGGCGGCGAGATCAGCCTCGACGTCGACGCCGCGCGGGCGGCCGTGCAGAAGGTCGCCGAGGCGATGGGCCTGGAGTCGGTCGAGGCGGCCGCGGCCGGGATCGTCGACATCGTCAACGAGAACATGCTCGGCGGGCTGCGGTTGGTCTCGGTGCAACAGGGCTTCGACCCGCGCGAGTTCGCTCTCGTCGCGTTCGGCGGCGCGGGACCGCTGCACGCCAACGCGCTGGGCCGGCTCACCGGGGCCTGGCCGGTCATCGTGCCGCCGTCCCCGGGGGTGCTGTGCGCGCTCGGCGACGCGACGACGAGCCTGCGCGACGAGGCCGCGCGTACCGTGCTCGAGCGGTTCGGCGACCTGGGGGAGAACGACCTGGCCGCCATCCTGGGCGAGCTCGCCGACGAGGCTGGGGACCGGCTGGCCCGGCAGGGCCTCGACCGCGCCGACCAGACCGTGACCTACCAGGTCGATGTCCGCTACCACGGCCAGGGCTTCGAGATACCGATCGAGGTACCCGAGCCGCGGACCCCGCTCGCCGAGCTGGCCGCGCGGTTCGACGCCGAGCACGAGCGGCTGTTCTCGTTCCTGCTGAAGGTCGACCACGAGCTGGTCAACGCCCGGGCCACGGTGACCGGGCCGAAGCCGTCGGTCGCCACGGTGCGGCTACCGGCGGGCGACGGCGACCCGGCGGCCGCGCGGGTGGACACCCACCCGATCTACGTCGAGGGTGGCCGGGTTGCGGCGCACGTCTACGACCGCGCCACGCTGCGCGCCGGTGACGTGGTCACCGGCCCGGCGATCGTCACCGAGATGGACTCCACGACCCTCGTGCTGCCCGGCCACGCGGCCGTCGTGCACCCCTCGGGCAGCTTGCTCATCTGGCCGGAGGCCGCGATCGACACGAGTAACCCGGTGGAGGGCTGAAGGTTGGCAAGGATCATCGAAACCGCGACCGATGCCATCGAGCGGACCACGGTGGACCCGGTGACCCTCGACCTGATCGAGAACGGGCTGCGCAACGCCCGCTACGAGATGGACGAGGTGCTGTACCGCACCGCCCTGTCCCCGGGCATCCGTGAGCAGCACGACGAGTTCCCGCTGATCGGCGACCCGAGCGGGAAGATGGTCGTCGGCCAGTTCGGACTGTCCATTCCCGACTTCCTCGACGGCTTCGACGACACCGTCGAGGAAGGCGACGTGCTGCTGACATCCGATCCGTACGCCTGCGGGGCGGCGATCAGCCATGCCAACGACTGGCTGGTGGTGATGCCGATCTTCCATGAGGGCCGTGTCGTGGGGTGGGCGTCGATGTTCGGGCATATGTCCGATGTGGGCGGTAAGACGCCGTGCTCGATGCCCACCGACGCGCGCACGATCTACGAAGAGGGCGTGGTCATCCCGCCGTTCAAGCTCTACCGCAACGGCGAGCTCAACGAGGATGCGCTGCGGATCATCCTCAACCAGGTGCGGATGCCGGATTGGAACCGCGCCGATCTGGGCGGGCTGGTCGCGGCCTGCCGCACCGCCGGACGCCGCGTGGTGGAGATGTGCGAGCGGTTCGGCACCGGTACCTACCTCGCGGCGCTCGATGCGTTGCTGCAACGTAACTACGATGCGATGAAGGTGCTGCTGCAGGCGGTGTTCGAGGAGGGCAGGACGCTCTCGTTCACCGACTACATCTGCGACGACGGCGTGGGCAACGGTCCCTACGAGCTGAAGCTCTCGCTGACCCGCACCGGGGAGAAGGTCCACCTGGACTTCACCGGCTCCAGCCCGCAGGCGGCCGGGCCGATCAACTACTACATCAACGAGAACCTGACCCGGATGTTCTTCGGGATCTACATGATCACCGTCGCCGATCCGCAGATTCTGTGGAACGACGGCTTCTACCCGCTGGTCGAGGTCACCATCCCGGAGGGCTCGTACTGGAAGCCGCGGCATCCGGCCTCGCTCAACGGGCGCAACCACGGAATCGGACGGGTCTTCGACCTGTTCGGAGGTCTGTTGGGGCAGACCAACCCGGCGCTGCTCAACGCCGCCGGGTTCTCCTCGAGCCCGCATTTCATGTACTCGGGCTACTACTCCGACGGGGCGCGCCAGGGCGAATGGTTCCAGCTGTACTCGATCGGCTTCGGCGGCATCCCCGGCCGCCCGCTCGGCGACGGGCCCGACGGGCACTCGCTGTGGCCCAGCTTCGTCAACATCCCGTGCGAGTACCTGGAGTCGTACTACCCGCTGCGGATCGAGCGCTGGGAAACCGTCGCCGACACCGGCGGCCCGGGGCTGCACCGTGGCGGCAACGGGGTGGACGTGGCCTACCGCTTTGCCGAGCCGGGCACCATCGCCATCCACGACGACCGCTGGCTCACCTACCCGTGGGGGGTCAACGGCGGGGCGCCCGGGGCGCGCGGCACCAAGTGGATCGAGCGTGCGTCCGGGGAGCGGGAGGTGCTGCCCAGCAAGTGCCACGACGTGCCGGTCTTCCCCGGTGACGTGCTGCATTTCGTCACCTGGGGCGGCGGCGGGTGGGGCGACCCGCTCGAACGCGACCCCGCGCTCGTCGCGCTCGAGGTGGCCCGTGGGCTGGTCACGGTCGACGGGGCCCGCCGCTACGGTGTTGTGCTCACGGTCGACGGCTCGGTCGACCAGGCCGCGACGGACACCCTGCGGGAACAGATGCGCGCCGCCCGGCCCGCCGAGCTGCCCGTGTTCGACATGGGACCGCCGCTCGAGCAGCTGCTGGAACGCTGCGAGGCCGAGACCGGCCTGCCCGCTCCCCGGCGTCCGGTGTGGACGTGAGCGCGCCCCACGGGCCGGGGTTCTCCGGGCGGCTGGGCTGGGGCACCCACCCGGCCGTGGTCGTGATCGACTTCGTCCGTGCCTACGCCGAACCGGACGGCCCGTTCGCCCTGCCCGAGCCCGGCCCGGCGCTGGCGGCGTGCGCCGAACTGGTGGACGCCGCCCGCGCCGGCGGGTACCCGGTCGTGTGGACCGTCGTGCGCTATACCCCGGGGCTGGCCGACGGCGGCCTGTTCCTCCGCAAGGTCCCCGCGCTGGGCGCCTTCGCCGAGGACGCCGACGGTGACTGGGGCGAGATCGCGCCACCGCTCAAGCCCGCGCCCGGCGAGCCGGTGGTGGTCAAGCAGTACGCCTCGGCCTTCTTCGGCACCTCGCTGGCCGCCACGCTGCACGCCACGGGCGTGGACACCGTCGTGATCGCGGGCGTGTCCACCTCCGGCTGCGTCCGGGCCAGCGCGACCGACGCGCTGAGCCACGGGTTCCGCCCGCAGGTCGTCCGCCAGGCCTGCGCCGACCGCACCCCCGCGCTGCACGCGAACAACCTCGCCGACCTCGACGCCAAGTACGCCGACGTCGTCGACCTGTCCGCGGCGCTCACCCGACTCTCCACCCGGCCCTGAACCACCGGCCTCCCGGGACGGCGCGGGCTAACCGAAGAAGACCTCGGCCTCGGCATAGAGCGCCGGGTCGACCACCTTGAGCTTCTTCGTGGCCTCCGAGAGCGGCACCGTCACGATGTCCGGACCGCGCAGCGCCGTCATCTGGCCCCACGTGCCCTGCGCGACCGCGTCGATGGCGTGCAGGCCGAACCGGGTGGCCAGCCACCGGTCTCGGGCGGACGGCGTGCCGCCGCGCTGCACGTGCCCGAGGACGGTGGTGCGGGCCTCCTTACCGGTGCGTTCCTCGATCTGGTGGGCCAGCCAGTCGCCGATCCCGCCGAGCCGCACGTGCCCGAACGCGTCCGTGGCCGAGGAGTGCAGCACCGCCTCGCCCTCCTTGGGGATCGCCCCCTCGGCGACGACGATGATCGGTGCGTACTCGAGCTGGAAGCGCGATTCGACCCACTTGCAGACCTGGTCGACGTCGAAGCGCACCTCGGGGATGAGGATCGCGCTGGCGCCGCCCGCCATCCCGGCGTGCAGGGCGATCCACCCCGCATGCCGGCCCATGACCTCGACGATCAGCGCGCGGTGATGCGACTCCGCGGTCGTGTGCAGCCGGTCGATGGCATCGACCGCGATGTTGACCGCGGTGTCGAAGCCGAAGGTGTAGTCGGTGCCGGCGAGGTCGTTGTCGATCGTCTTCGGGACTCCGACGATGTTGACCCCGGCCTCGTGCAGCTTCGCCGCCACGCCGAGGGTGTCCTCGCCGCCGATCGCGATCAGCGCGTCGACACCGAGGTTCTGCAGGGTGCGGCGGATCCGCTGCACGCCGTCCTCGACCGCGAACGGGTTGGTCCGCGACGAGCCGAGGATCGTCCCGCCGCGGGGCAGGATGCCGCGCACCGCGGGGATGTCCAGCGGCTTGGTCAACGCCTCGAGCGGGCCGCGCCAGCCGTCGCGGAACCCGAGGAACGTGAAGCCGTACTCGGGTACCCCCTTGCGAACGATCGCCCGGATGACGGCGTTGAGGCCGGGGCAGTCCCCGCCCCCGGTGAGCACACCCACGCGCATCTGATGACCTCCATCGATACAGAAGCTCGTGCACCGGCCACGCTAGCGGCTCATCCGGACCGTCCGCTGGGTGGGCCGCGGCCCGGTCCTTCACCGATCATCCCGATGATCGCCGTTCGCGACCACCCGCGGCCCTTCCCCGGTGACCGGGCAGCCGACCGAGTGGACCAGGCGGTGCCGCAGGCTGGTTTGGAGCGGGACGTCCCTGGGTACCGGCGATCGTGACGGATGACCACAGGCAGGCCAGCGACCCCGCCCACGCCCGCCCGGACGGGGCCGGTGACGAACTCGTCGCCACCGTGGGCAGACTCTCCGAGGCCTTGGAGACCGTGGAGCGGGCGCGGGGTGCGCTCTATGAGTTTCACCAGCTCATCGGTGGTGCCCACGGCATGTTGCAGGACGTCGTCGAGGGGCTGCGGTCGACCGGCCACGACGAATGGGCCGAGCGGATCAGGAACGAGCTGCTCGGCTGCAACGTGCTACCCGGTCGATGGACCTTCCAGATCGTCGAGGAGTTCGACGACGGTTACTACCGGCTCTTTCGGCAGATCGAGCGCGGCGTCCGCGACGACACGATGGCCGGGCGCCGGCACGTGTACGAGGCGGAGCTGAAGGCGTCGCTGTGGCGGCCGCGGGTGCCGGGACACGACGCCGCGCGGTGACCGGTCACCGGCACACGTCTGGGTCCGGGACGGCGGCGGGACCGGTGCGGCTGAACGAGATGTGCACGTGGTCGAAGTGGTTCTCGGTGGCGCTGCCGCGGTCCTCCATCCGCTGCCAGCCGTCGCCGTAGTTGATCCGCTGCTTCCAGATCACGTAGGTGATGCCCAGCGCCTTCTTGTTGCGCAGGGCGCACTGCGCGATCCGGTCGCCCCGATCGCCACGGACCATCAGGTCGATCGCCAGGCCCGATGGATGGTCGGAGGCGCGGCTTCGACCGGCGACGCCGATGAGGTCGGGGTGGCCGTACAGGCACGACAGGAACTGTGCGGCCCGCGCCACCCACGGCTTCACCGGGCCGAGTCCGGCGAGGTCGACGGCGCAGCGGACGCGGGCGTCGCGGGCGGCGCGCTCCTGCTCGGCGCGGCGCGCGACATCGGCCAGCCCGGCAGCCTTGATCAGGCCGGCCGCGTCGGCTGCGGCGGGTGGGTCGTCGTCGCCCCGGGCGGCCACAGGTACGACCCGCAGGCCGCGGTCGGCGGGGTGGGTCACGACGGGCAGTGCGGCGGGAGCGCTGTCGGCGGCCAGCCGCAGGACGGTGGCGTCGGCCGCGGAGTCGACCGGTCCGGTCAGCGCGACGAGCGGAGCGGCGAGCGCCAGGCAGCCCCCGGTGAGGGCGGCCGACATCGCGGCGTTGGCCGCGGGAGACCTGTTCAGCGCGGCGTGCCGCGCCGCGACCGAGACCCCGACGGAAGCCGGGGCAAGGCCGCGTCGCGCGCGCCGGCTGCCGGGGGAGCGGTGCCGGGACACGACCTGCCTTCCGGATCGTCCGGCCCGGGCGGACATCCGGGTTGGCCGGTCGGATCGGGGAATCCTCGTCCGTCGGGGAGCCGGGCCGTCGTGATCCGGAAATGGACTGTAGCCCAGTGGTCACGCTCCGATCACGAACCCTCGCACTCGGTGTGACGGGCGGTCCGGCCTACGCGCTCAGCGGCATCCCGCGAGTCGGGGTATTTCCGTGACCGAGTCGGGGTATTTCCGTGACCGAGTCGGGGTCATCCGGTCGTCGCGGGCCCGCCCGACCAGGCCGCCCGCAACAACGTGCGCATGGCGGCGAGGTCCACCGGGGCCGGGTTGCCCGCCGGGGCGGCGTCCGCGACCAGCCGGGCCGCCTCGTCGGCCTGCTCCGCGCGCAGGCCGAGTTTCCGCAGCCCGCGCGGGACACCCAGGCGCGCCGCGAGCGCCCGCAGCTCGGCGACGGGGTCGTCCGTGCCGAGCGCGCGTCCGATCCGCCGCACCGCTTCGGGGGCACGCGGGGCGTTGAAGGCAAGCACATGCGGCAGGACGACGGCGTGGGTCGCGGCGTGGGGCAGGTCGAACGCGCCGCCCAGCACGTGGCAGATCGTGTGGTGCAACCCGGATCCGGCCGCGGTGAGCGCGGTTCCCGCCAGGTAGGCGCCGTAGAGCAGGTCCGAGCGGGCACCCAGATCGGCGGGATCGGCGGCGACGACCGGCAACCCGGCGCCGAGCGCCCGGATCCCCTCCTCGGCGACCAGCATCCCGATGGGGCTGCGCCGCGGCGCCCACAGCGCGTCGACGCAGTGCGCCAGCGCGTTGAAGCCGCTGGTCACCGACAGCTCGACCGGAAGGCCGAGGGTCAGTTCCGGGTCGTAGACGACGATGCGCGGCAGCACGACGGGATCGGTACCGGTGGTCTTGCGCCCACCCTCGGTGAGCCCCCAGATCGGGGTGACCTCGGAGCCGGCATAGGTGGTCGGGACCGCGAGCACCGGTAACCCGGTGGTGAGCGCGACGGCCTTCGCGGTCCCGGTCGCCGAGCCGCCACCGATGCAGAGCATCCCGTCGGCGGCGATCTCGACGGCGTGGGCGCGGGCCCGCGTCGCGACGTCCAGCGGGACGTGCTGGCGGATACCGATGAACCGCCCCGCCACGCGCGAGGCGAACGGCGCGGTGAGGGCGTCGGCCAGCGCCGTGTCGCGTTCGCTGCAGATCACGAGCAGCCTGCCGCTGCCCAGCCGCTCGACCTCGGCGGCGAGCCGGGTCCGGGTGGCGCCCGCGCCGAACACGATCCGTGCGTGCAGCACCTCGTACTCGAAGTCGCGCATCCGATCAGCGTGACGATCGCGCGCCCGGTCGTCCACCGGTCGGCGACGCGTCGGACCCGGCCTGGTTGCCGATCCGGACGTACTCGGTCGGACTGCTGGTTGAACGCCGATGCCAGGCAGTGGCGGGCCGACCCGCGTGGTGATCCGCGACCTGGATCAGGCCCCCTGCGGAACCGGGTCCTCGCTCGCCGGAAGGGTCTCGCCGGTCTCGAGCAGGGTCTTGAGGCCGGAGAGCAGGTGCGGCCAGCCTCCACGGATCATGTCCAGGACGGTGCTCCCGGGCTCGAAGTCGCCGTGAATCACGGTCAGCTTGACGGTCTGCCCGAGCGGTTCGATCTCGAAGCTCACCTGGGAGCGGCGCTCGGCGGCGATCGTGGCGCGGAGTTCGTCGCTCACCCCGACGGCCTCGGCGAACTCCGGGGTGATGGAGTGCCAGGTGTAGGACAGCCGGCGGTACGGCTCGGACTCGAGGACGACCTGGGCGGGGTCGGCGATTCGTGCTCCGTTCAGCTCCCAGGACATCGTCGAGCCGGCCCGCCAGTCCGTCTCGAAGGCGACCCCCCAGTAGCGGCGGGTGAAGGCGGGGTCGGTCAGCGCCTGCCAGAGCCGTTGCGGCGTGGTCTTGATGTAGGTCGTGTAGACGAACTCGTTGTGCTCCATCGGGTTGGCCTCCAATGCCGTCTTCAGGTCGGCGAGTGCGCGCACCCGCTCGCGGTCGTACTTGTCGATCCAGCGCTCGGCGATGGCATTGATCGGGGCCGCGTTGAGGTGGTGCAGCTTCTCCCGGCCCCGCCGCAGGGTGGTCACCAGGTTGGCCGCCTCCAGCACCGCCAGGTGCTTGCTGACCGACTGGCGGGCCATGTCCAGCCCTGTGCACAGTTCTCGCAGGCTCTGCCCGTTGCGGGCATGCAGGCTGTCCAGCAGCCGGCGGCGGTTGGCATCGGCCAGCGCCCTGAACACCTCGTCCATCCTCGCCACCCCAATACGCAGCCGTTGGGCTGCCTTCAAAATAGGCAGCCCAACG
>NZ_JBHSQW010000044.1:12244-260280 GCF_042658695.1 Pseudonocardia hispaniensis
TAGGGCAGCAGTGCCATCTCCCGCGCGTTGCGGATCGCGATGGCCACCTCGCGCTGCTGGCGCGGGGTCAGTCCGGTCACCCGGCGGGCACGGATCTTGCCCCGGTCGGAGATGAAGGTGCGCAGCAGCGCGGTGTCCTTCCAGTCCACGGTGTCGATTCCGCGTGCGGCGAGCGGGTTCGTCCGTCGCTTGGATGTCCGCCTGGTCCGGTCGCGGCCCGCCATCACCGCTGCCCGCCTACCTCGACCCGCCAGTGCGTCGGTCGGCCCATGTCGGGATCACCATCCACTCTGTATCGACTATCATTTTCATTTACACTAGCGGTGCCCGCCGGCGACAACCTCAAGGAGGACCCACCGTGAAGCAGTTCCGCCGCTACGGACAGGAGCACTGATGGCGGTCCCCAAGCGCCGCATGTCGCGGAGCAACACGCGAAGCCGCCGCGCCCAGTGGAAGGCCACCCCGCCCGAACTGGTGACCGTGGTCATCGCAGGGCGCAGGCACCTCGTGCCACGTCGGCTCGTCCGCGCCTACCAGCGCGGCATCCTGCCGCCACCGGACTAACCGCCGTCCACCAGGCGCAGCGCTCCCGAGGGGCAGTGCGCGACCGCCCGGCGCGCCGCGTCGGCATCCCGCTGACCGACATCCTCGGTCAGCAGGACCACGATCCCCTCGTCATCCTGGTCGAACACGGCGGGTGCGGTGAGCAGACACAACCCGGACCCGATGCACACGCTGCGGTCCGCCGCGACTCGCATCCGGTCGTCCCCTTCCTCACCAGGTCACCGGGAGCGAATGCACACCGAAGACGACGTGGTGAGCGCGGAAACCGATCTCCTCGAACGGTACCGCCAGGCTCAGACCCGGGAAGCGCCGCAACAGCGCCGGGAACGCGATCGTCATCTCCATTCGGGCCAGGGGCGCTCCCAGGCAGTGATGCACGCCGTGCCCGAATGCGACGTGGCCCGGTGTGCCGCGGGCGATGTCGAGGCGCTCGGGAGCCGCGACCAGCGCCGGGTCGCGGTTGGCCGCCGGCAGCGAGCACACCACGAGCTCACCGGCGGGGATGACATGCCCGGCGAGGGTGACCGAGGTGGTCGTGGTGCGCGGGATCCCGGACGGCACGATGCTCAACCACCGCAGCAGTTCCTCGACCGCCGGTTCCACCAGGTCCGGATCGTCGCGCACCATGGCCAGCTGCTCGGGGTGGCGCAGCAAGGCGAGGGTGCCCAGCCCGAGCATGTTCGCCGTCGTCTCGTGCCCGGCGACCAGCAGCAGCCCGGCGATCCCGATCAGCTCGTCGGTGGTGAGCTCCTCGCCGTGCTCGCGCACCAGCATGCCGAGCATGTCCTCACCGGGCGCGGCCTGCGCGCGAGCGACCTGCACCCGCATGAACTCCCGGCTCTCCCGGTGCAGCGCCATGCGCTCCTTGATCGGCACCGAGATGTCGAGCTGGCGGCGCGTGCGCTGCTGGAACTCCGCGCGATCGGCGTAGGGCACCCCGAGCAGCTCGCAGATGACCAGCGATGGGATGGGCAGGGCGAAACCCGACACCAGATCGGCCGGCGCACCGGCCCGCTGGAGGTCATCGAGGTGGCTGTCGACGATCGCGGAGATCCGCGGCACCAACCGGCGGATCCGGCGCACCGTGAACTCCGGGGTCAGCATCCGCCGCAGCCGGGTGTGCTCCGGAGGATCGAACGCCAGCAGCTGACCGGCTCGCCGCTGCGTGATCTCCTCCTCGGACGGTTGAGCCCCGTTCGGCAACGGGTGCCGCGCGTGCGCGTTGCTGAACCGAACGGGGTCTGACAGCACCTCGCGCACGTCCTCGTACCGGGTCACGAGGTAGGCCGGTATCCCGAACGAGGTCACCACCCGGGTCACGCCCTCGTTCTCCCGCAACCGGCCCAGCTCGTCGATCGGATCGAACCCGATCCGCCGCAGGTGCACCGGTATCGTCGGTGTCTCGGTCATCGCGGGCCTCTCGTCGGGCTGCTCCTCGACCGCCTCCGACGCTACGCCCGGTTCGCCACGAGGTTCGGATCACCGACGTGCGCGCCGACGACTCGGCGAGCCCGCTCAGGCCGCCGCGCCGTCGGCCCAGACCGTACGCGCCAGGCGCACCACCACCCGCTCGATCAGCGTGGCGGCGACCGCGACGAGTACGGCGGTCAGAAACAGCGACATCCGGGAGATGACGAACCGGGTCGCGCTCGGTCGCGGCCATGATCGTCCCCTCACCGGTGGGCGGGACTGCTGCGCAAACCAGCCGCCCCGGCCACCCAAACCGTGGCCGGAGCATGAACACAAGAGTCGAACAGGTGACGGGTGGCCGTGCTCGTCGGGTGGGTCGAGGCTGTCCGGTTTCGGCCAGGGCAGCGCACGTGATCGACCCGCGGCGCCCCCGGACCAGCGCGTCCCGCCGGTTCGGCTATGGCCCGAAGGCGCCCAGGAACCGGTCGCGGAAGCTGTCCATCCGCCAGACCGGGGCCTGCGGGCCGGGTTTGAGGCCCTCCTGCCAACCCCATCCGGAGATCCGGTCGAGCACGGCCGGATCGCGGGCGACGACCGTGATCGGGACGTCCCGGCCCGCGTTCTCCCCGGTGACGACCGGGGCGGGCTGGTGATCGCCGAGGACGATGAGCACGAGGTCGTCGTCGCCGTAGGTCTCGACATACGAGATGAGGCTGGAAAGCGAGTACTCGATGGAACGCCGGAAGTCGGTGCGCACCCGGTCCGGGTCCCGCGTCAGGATGGCCTCCGGCGGAGCACCCTCCGCGGCCATGGAGTCGAACACCGAGCCGTCGCCGACGTCGTTCCAGTCGACGAGCCGGGGGATCGGTGACCATGGCGCGTGGCTGGAGACCAGGGGAATCTCCGCCATCACCGGGGCACGGCCGGACCTGTCGCGCTCCAGTCGTTCGAAGGCCGCGAGCGTGTACTGGTCGGGCATGGTGGCCCAGCTGAACCTCGGGCCGTGGTATCCGAGGTGCGTGGAGTCGTAGACCTGGTCGTAACCGTAGAAGGCGGCCTGCGGCCATGGCGAGGTGACGCCCGGCATGATCCCGACTGTCCGCCAGCCCGCCCGCCCGAAGGCGCGGGTCAGCGTCAGGCGGTCGCTCGCCTCGAGGTCGTGGTAGCGCCGCTGGTTGTCGATCCACAGGCCCGACAGGAGCGTCGAATGGGCCAGCCAGCTGCCGCCACCGGCCGTCGAGGAGGTGAGGAACGCGCTGCGAGAGGAGAACCCGGCCGCGGCCAGCCGCCGGGTCCCGGCCTCGAGCACCGCGCCGACCTGCGGCCCGAACTCCGGGTCCTCGATCGCGACGCGCCCGTAGGTCTCGACGAAGACGAGGGCGACGTCCTTGCCGCGCAGGCCGGTCAGCAACCGGTCGCCGGGGGTGTCGCGGAAGGCGTCGGTGGCGAGCTCCGCCGCGAACGTCCGCTGGTCCCGCAGGCTTGCGCTCACCTGGAGCACCCGGTCCGAGGCGAAGGCCGCCGCGCTGTGCGCGGCGACCGGCACGTTCGGCACGATCTGCGCGCCCAGCAGCGCGCAGCCGACCCAGACGGCGGTGAGCGCCGCGACCGCGCGGGTCGCGGCGGCCTTTCGCCGGACCACCAGACGGGTCAGCCGCCGCACCGCCAGTGTCACGAGGACGAGCACGGCGGCGGCGAGCGCCGCGGCGGCGACCACGGCGCCGATCGCGCCGGCCCATCCGATCGAGCCGGTGAGGAAGTCCGTCGCGGCGTGCAGCAGGGGCCAGTCGAACAGCAGGTCGAACGGCCGGCCGAGCACCGCGAAAAAGCCGACGTCGACGATCTTCAGGATGGTCAGCAGGCCGAGGCTCACCCCGGCGAGCACCGCTACCACGCGCCGCGCCCGCCCCGGCAGGACGAGCACCAGCGCGACCCCGACGAGCCCCTCCACCGGGATGCGCAGGAACGCGCCGGGGGTCAGGTCGGCGAGCTGGTTCGGGGCGACGAGGGCGAGGAACACGAGCAGGCAGGCCAGCCCGGTGAGCACCCGCGCGGCGATCCGGCGCGTGCGGACGTGGGCCGCCCGGTCGTCGGGGGTCGCCGGCTGCGGCTCCGACGGGCGACGTGAGCGCGTGAAGAGCGACAACCCGACCATCCCTCTGTGCGACACCGGTGGCTGGTCACTGCTGCGCACGCGGTCCGTGTCGAGCAGGCGGTCGCTCGCGCCGGTCCGCCGGCATGCAAACGCCCATGATGACAACCGGCACCGCCGGGTGACAGCCCGCCCCCGCAACGCGGCCGGGAGCACGGCGCGAGCGTAATGAACCCGCTCCGGCGCGCGAGGATGAGGCGTGGACATCGCGGGCCGGGTCGAGTTGGTCTTCAGCGGAGAGGCGGTGCGCACCGGCAACCACGTGAACCTTTCGGCGGTACGCACCGAGGGTGAGCACCTGTGGCTGGCCGGGGACGAGACGGCGACGATCGAACGACTGGTGCTCGACTCGCCGTCCGCGCCGACGCGGGCCGGGCAGCAGCGCAGCTTCCCCCTGGCGGACTATGTCGATCTGCCCGGGCCGCCCGAGGAGGAGGCCGATATCGAGGGCATCGCCCGATCCGGCGGCTGGCTCTGGGCGGTCGGCTCGCACAGCGTCGCCCGTCGGAAGATCAAGGCCCAGCACAGCGAGGACAAGGCGATCAGACGCCTGGCCAAGATCAAGCGGCAGGCGAACCGGTATGTCATCGCGCGGCTGGCCGTCGAGAAGGGCGCGGACGGGCGCCCCGCGCCGGTGCGGGTGGCCGCGGACGGGCGCCGCTCGGCGATCATCGGTGCGCGCGGGGCGGAGAACCTCGCCGACCTGCTGCGCGACGACGAGCACCTCGGTCCGTTCGTGGAGATCCCGTCCAAGGACAACGGGCTGGACGTCGAGGGGCTGGCCGTGCACGGGGAGCGGCTCTACGTCGGGCTGCGCGGGCCGGTGCTGCGCGGCTGGGCCGTGCTGCTCGAGCTGCTGCCGGTGCCCGACCCGGCCGACCCCGCCCGGCTGGCCCTTGGCGCGTTCGACGACGGCACCCGCTACCGCAAACACGTCCTCGACCTCGGCGGGCTCGGCGTGCGCGACCTGTGCCCGGACGGCGATGACCTGCTGGTGCTGGCCGGCCCGTCGATGGCGCTGTCCGGGCCGGTGCGCGTGCATCGCTGGCACGGCGGGGCGACCGCCGAGACCGGGCGGGTGGTGCGCGGCGACGAGATCACGGTCGAGACCGCGCTGCCGCACGGCGACGGCGTGGACCACGCCGAGGGCATCGCGCTGCTCGCACCCGGCGACCCGTCGGGGGCGCGGCTGCTGGTGGTCTACGACAGCCCCGCGCAGGCGCGGCGGCCGACGCCGCATTCGGTGCTGGCCGACGTCGTGGCGAGCGGTCGGCGGTGACCCGTTACTGCGGCGGCGATCCGGTGCGCCCAGGGCGGTGGGCTCGACGCCACAGCCACGCCACGCTCTGACCGAACGACCAGACCAGCAGCGCCAGTACCGTCGCCACGACCGCGATCGCCACCGATCGCGGCAGGATGTCGGCGGCGGTCACCACGAGGACGCTGCTCGTCGTCGCCGCCACCGCCTTGGCGGAGTATCGCGGCGGCAGCGTCGACCGCAGCCACGGCGCCACCCGGCCCGCCGCGACGAAGATGTAGCGCATCGCGCCGATGACGAGCGCCCACGGGCCCACGAGCGCGGCGACGTGAACGCTCAGCACGAGGACGAGGAACGAGTCGACCTCCATGTCGAACCGGGCGCCCAACTCGGACACCGTCCCGCTGCGTCGGGCGACCTGGCCGTCGACCGCATCGAGGGCCGCCGCCACCGCGGCGATGCCCACGAGGGGTACGACCCGAGGCTCACCGGTCCAGAGCCCGTCGGCGACGAGTGCGGTGACGGCCCCGACGAGCGCCGCCCTCCCCAAGGTGACCAGGTCGGCCGGTCCGAACGTGGTCACCCGGGCCCGCCGCGCGGCCGCGGCCAGCAGGGACCACAGGCCCAGCAGGTAGGCGACACCGGCCAGCCAGCCCACCGGGCCCAGGCCGATCGTGATCGACAGGGCCGCGAGCAGCGCGACCTGCACGGCTGCCGCGACGAGCTGCTGCTGGTCGGCCCGCCACCGGGATACAGTCGTCATCGACATTCCACATTCACGTTCTCAGTAGGTTCCGACGCGGGGGCGGCTCACCACGACCCGGAGGGATGACGTGGACCATTCTGCGCGTGCCTTCTGGCTGCGCGCTCCGGGAGTGGGCGAGATTCGTCCCGTCGCCGTGCCCGAACCCGGCCCCGGCGAGGTGGCGGTTCGCACGCTCTACTCGGGGGTGAGCCGCGGCACCGAGACCCTCGTCTTCTCCGGCGGCGTGCCGGAGAGCCAGTTCGCGGCGATGCGGGCCCCCTTCCAGGACGGTGAGTTCCCCGGGCCGGTCAAGTACGGCTACCTCAATGTCGGCGTCGTCGAGCACGGGCCGCCCGCGTTGCTGGGGCGCACCGTCTTCTGCCTCTATCCCCATCAGACCCGCTATGTGGTGCCGGCCACCGCGGTGACGCCGGTACCCGATGACGTGCCGCCGGCGCGGGCGGTGCTCGCCGGGACGGTCGAGACGGCGGTGAACGCGCTGTGGGACGCGGCCCCGCTGGTCGGCGACCGGATCGCCGTCGTGGGCGCGGGAATGGTCGGCTGCAGCGTCGCCGCGGTGCTCGCCCGCTTCCCGGGGGTCAGGGTCGAACTGGTCGACGTCGAGCCCGCGCGCGCCGTCGTCGCCGAGGCGCTGGGCGTGGGATTCGCCACACCCGAGCAGGCCGCGGGAGAGTGTGACCTGGTTGTGCACGCCAGCGCCACGGAGGCCGGGCTGGCCCACTCCCTCGGGCTGCTCGGCTACGAGGGTGCGGTCATCGAGCTGAGCTGGTACGGCGATCGGCCGGTCAGCGCCCCGCTGGGCGAGAACTTCCACTCGCGCCGGCTGGCCATCCGCAGCAGCCAGGTCGGCGGGCTCGCCCCGGCCCGGCGAGCGCGGCGCAGCGCCACCGAACGGATGGCGCTGGCGCTGCGGCTGTTGGCCGACCCGGTGTTCGACGCGCTGATCACCGAGGAGAGCCGCTTCGAGGACCTGCCCCGGCTCCTGCCCCGGCTCGCCGCCGGGCAGGCCCCGGCGCTGTGCGTGCGAGTCCGCTACGGGCAGGGATAGGAATCCGGGAGGTCGGTCTTGTTCAGCATCACGGTCCGCGACCACGTCATGATCGCGCACAGTTTCCGGGGAGCGGTCTTCGGTCCGGCGCAGCGGCTGCACGGCGCGACGTACGTGGTGGATGCGACGTTCCGCCGCCCGGATCTCGACGCCGACGGCATCGTCGTCGACATCGGGCTGGCCACGAGCGAGCTCGGCGCGGTGCTGGCCGACCTGAACTACCGCAACCTCGACGACGAACCCGACTTCGCCGGCGTGAACACCTCCACCGAGTTCCTCGCCAAGGTCATCGCCGACCGGCTCGCCGGGAAGGTGAAGGCGGGCGCGCTGGGCGAGGGGGCCCGTGACCTGACCGGGATCACGGTCACGCTGCACGAGTCGCACGTCGCCTGGGCGAGCTACGAACGATCGCTGTGACGCCCGTGGGGCCGCGGTCGGTGCATGTCGTCGTTCCAGCCGACATCGACGATGCGGCCGCGCCGAGCGGCGGCAACGTGTACGACCGCCGCATCTGCGACTCCCTGTCGGCCACCGGCTGGTCGGTGCGCGAGATCGCCGTCGCCGGGACCTGGCCGCGGCCCGGCCCTGCCGCCCGCGCGGTGCTGGCCCGCGCCCTGCACGCCGTGCCCGACGGCGCCATCGTGCTCCTCGACGGGCTGGTGGCCTGTGGCGTCCCCGACGTCCTCGTCCCGCGGGCGGGCCGGCTGCGTCTGGTCGTCCTGGTGCACCTGCCGCTCGGTGACGAGGCGGGGCTGGGGCCCGGGCCCGCCGCGGAGTTGACCGCGCTCGAACGGGAGACCCTGCACGCCGCGCGGGCGGTCGTGGCGACCAGCCCATGGGTGGCGCGCCGGATCGTCACGCGGCACGGGCTCGCCCGGGTGCATGTCGCCACGCCGGGAACCGACCCCGCGCCGCTCGCCCCCGGTACCGATGGCGCCTCCCGTTTGCTGTGCGTGGGATCGGTCACCCGGACCAAGGGCCAGGACCTGCTCGTCGAGGCCCTCGCCGCCCTGACCGGCGAGCCGGAGGTGTCCTTCAGCTGTGACCTCGTCGGTCCGATGCACCGCGATCCCGCGCACGCGGACGCGGTCCGCAGCGCGATCGAGCGCCACCGGCTCGGCGGGCGGATCCGGCTGACCGGCCCCCGGACGGGCGCCCGGCTGGACGCGCTGTACGCCGCGGCTGACCTGCTCGTGCTGCCGTCGCGCGTCGAGGCGTACGGGATGGTGGTGACCGAGGCGCTGGCCCGGGGGATCCCGGTGCTCGCGGCGGAGGTCGGCGGCGTGCCGGAGACCCTGGGCCGTGATCCGGCCGGCCGGGTGCCCGGGATCCTGGTGCCCCCGGACGACGCCGCCGCGCTCGCCGCGGCCCTTCGCCGCTGGTCCGGCGATGCGGCGCTGCGGGAGGGGCTGCGTCGGGCGGCCCGGAAGCGGGGCGGCACCCTGGACGCGTGGGAGACGACGTCACGGAGGTTGGCGTGTGTATTGGAACGCCTGCACGACGCCGCTGCCCGGCGCCGTGGGACGCCCGGCTGAGCACGCCCGGATCGCCCGTGTGCGCGCCGGACTGGCTGATGCTGCGAGAGGCCGCCGACGCCGCGGCCAGGGCGTCCGGTCTCGTCGACCTTCTGCGTACCCAGCTGAGCGCACCGTGGTCGATCAGTGACCTCGGCTGCGGCACCGGTTCGATGGGCCGCTGGCTCGCCGGTCTGCTGCCCGGCCCGCAGCACTGGGTGTTGCACGACCGCGATCCACGGCTCCTCGACCACGCGAGCGCGAGCATGCCGGACGCGGCCGCCGACGGCGCCCCGGTCACCGTACGGACCTGGGCGGGGGATGTCGTCGACCTGTGCGCCGCGGATCTCGCCGGGACCTCGCTGGTGACGGCGTCCGCGCTGCTGGACCTGCTCACCGTCGAGGAGGTGGACGGGCTCGCCGCCGCGTGTGTCGAGGCGGGATGCGCCGCACTGCTGACGCTGACGGTCGTCGGGCGCGTCGAGATCGCTCCCTTCGATCCGCTGGACGAGGCGTTCGCGGCCGCCTTCGATGCGCACCAGCGGCGGTGTACCGACGGCAGGCGGCTGCTCGGACCGGACGCCTGCGCCGTGGCCGTCGACGCGTTCTCCCGCCGCGGCGCGACGGTGACGACCGGGCTCAGCCCGTGGCGGCTCGGCGCCGATCAGGCCGCACTGGCGGAGGAGTGGCTGCGTGGCTGGATCGGCGCCGCCTGCGCACAGCAACCGGACCTCGAGCGGTACGCCGGTGCCTACCTGCGGCGCAGGCTCGATGCCGGCGCAGCCGGTGTACTGCGGGTCGAGGTCGGCCACGTCGACGTGCTCGCGGTCCCGGCGGACGGCTTGTGATGCGCAGGTTCTGGCCCTACCTGCGAGTGCTCGTCGGCGTCGGCATTCTGGCTGCGCTGGTCGCGCGGTTCGGCACCGACGCCTTCATCGACGGGCTGCGGGCGATCGAGACCTGGTCGGTCCTCGCCGCGCTCGGCATCGGCCTGCTGACCACGGTGTTCAATGCGTGGCGGTGGTGTCTCGTGGCTCGCGGTCTCGGGCTGCCACTCCCGCTGACAGCAGCGGTGGCGGACTGCTACCGGGCCCTGTTCCTCAACTCGGTACTGCCCGCGGGAGTGCTCGGCGACGTGCACCGCGCGGTGCGTCACGGTCAGCAGGTCGGAGACGTCGGACGCGGCGTCCGCGCGGTCGTCCTCGAACGGGTCGCCGGCACTGTGGTGCTGCTCGTCGTGGCGGTGGGTGTCCTGCTCGCCCAGCCGACCCTGCTCGACGCCGCGGCGGGCGATCTGCTCCCCGGTCACGCCGTCGCCGCCGTGACCCTCGCCGTCCTCGCCGCCTGCGGGATCGGGATCTGGCTGATGCCCGGTCCGGTCCCGGCGAGAATCCGCAGGTCGCTGGGAACGAGTCTGGCGGACGCTCGCACCGTTCTGTCCCGCGGCACCTGGCCGGGGGTGGTGCTGCTGTCCGTGGCCGCGCTGGCCGGATACCTGGCGCTCTTCGTCGTCGCCGCGCGGGCCGCTGGGTCCCAGGCCACACTCGGCGAACTGCTCCCGCTGCTGATACTGGCGCTGCTCGCGATGGGGCTGCCGATCAACATCGGCGGCTGGGGGCCCCGGGAGGCCGTCAGCACGGTGGCGTTCGGGGCGGTCGGGTTCGGTGCGGCGCAAGGGCTCACCGCCGCCGTGGTCTACGGAGTGCTCAGCCTGATCGCCTGCCTCCCGGGTGTCGGGCTGCTGCTGCGGCGTTCGGGCCAACCGGAACCTACTGGTTGAGCTGGGTGGCCCGACCGGCCGCGGACTAGCGTGGCGGGTGTGTTGATCCTTGTCCGGCACGGGCAGACCGAGGCCAACGCCCGCGGGTTGCTGCTCGGCCGCGCTGACCCGCCGCTGAACGCCACGGGCCTGCGTCAGGCGCGTGCCCTGGCCGCGGCGCTTCCGCCGGCGGCGCGCATCGTGTCCAGCCCGCTGACGCGCGCCCGGCACACCGCCGCCGTGCTGAAAGGCGCCGCTTCGGACGTCACGGACGCCGAGGGTGTCGAGGTGGATGAACGGTGGATCGAGCTGGACTACGGCGATCTGGACGGCAGGCCCGCGTCGGCGTTGGACGAGCGGTCGTGGCAGCGGTGGCGGCAGGATCCGGACTTCGTCCCCGCGGGCGGTGAATCCCTCGCGGCGGTGTGTGCCCGGGTGCGCGAGGCCTGCGCCGAGCTGGTCGCCGATGCGGCACGCGGCGACGTGGTGGTGGTCAGCCACGTCTCCCCGATCAAAGCCGCGGTCACCTGGGCCCTGGGGGTCGGCGACGAGGTGGGGTGGCGGATGTTCCTGGCCGATGCTGCGGTGTGCCGGATCGACACCAGTGGCTCGGCGCCGCGTCTGCTGGCCTTCAACGAGGCTTGCCCGCGGTTGCCGGACCTGGGTTTACTCGGCGGCGAGTCCACCCGAGGCTCGGAAGGGGGGCCTGGGTGAACGGCGTGCGTGAGCTGGTTCGCGTGGTGCTGCCCACGCAGTTCGGGGTGTTCCGGGCCACCGCGTTCGAGGTGCGCCCCGGACTGGTGTACCTCGCGCTGGTCAAGGGCGAGCTGGCAGGCGGGGGCGCGCCGCTGACCCGGTTGCACTCGGAGTGCCTGACCGGCGACGCCCTCGGTTCGGTGCGCTGCGACTGCGGGGCGCAGCTTCGGCTCGCACTGCGCCGGATCGCGGCCGAACGACGCGGCCTGCTGCTCTACGTCATCGGGCACGAGGGGCGGGGCGTGGGGCTGGTCAACAAGCTGCGTGCGTACGTCGAGCAGGACGACGGCGCCGATACCGTCGAGGCCAACCTGCGGCTCGGTCTACCGGTCGATGGACGCAGCTACGACGACGCGGCCGCGGTGCTGCGCGTTCTGGGCGTCGGCTCGGTGCGCCTGCTGACGAACAACCCGGACAAGGCGCGCGTGCTGCGCGAGGCCGGGATCAGGGTGGAGGCGGTGGAGCCGTTGCGGACCGCCGCGCACCTGCGCAACATCGGCTACCTGCACACCAAGGAACAACGGCTCGGGCACCTCGACACGGCCGGGGAGGCGCTGGAGCCCGCTTCGTCCCCACCGCCCGATGCCGTCCGCCTGCTCGGCGAGGTCGATCCGCCGCCTGGCCGTCCCTATGTCGCGCTGAAGTACGCCCAGACCCTCGACGGGCGGATCGCGACCACCTGCGGCGACTCGAAGTGGATCAGCGGTGAGGAGGAACGCGCCGTCTCGCACGCGCTGCGGGCGGCCTGCGACGCGGTGATGGTCGGGGTCGGAACGGTGCTGCGCGACGATCCCCGGTTGACCGTTCGGCTCGTCCCTGGCACGTCGCCGGCGCGGGTCGTCCTCGACTCCACGTTGCGGACCCCGTCGAGCGCGCTGCTGCTCGACGGGGACCCGGTGACCCTCGTGCTCACCACGGACCGCTCCACCGACGACGACCGGAAGCGGATCCGGGAGACCGGCGCGGGAGTCGTGGTGCTGCCGTCCGGGCCGGGTGGGGTGGATCTGGACGCCGGGCTGCGGGCGCTGCGTGAGTGCGGGGTGCGCAGCCTGCTCGTCGAGGGCGGCGCCCGGGTGATCACCTCGTTGCTCGGCGCCGGGCTGGTCGACCGCGTCATCGTCGGGACCGCGCCGAGGATCATCGGCGCCGGGCGGGAGGCTGTGGGTGATCTCGGGATCGCCCGGGTGGCGGAGGGGATCGTGCTGCGCAACCGGTCCGTGCATCTCACCGCGGACGACATCCTCACCGCCTGGGACGTCGGCTAGGCGTCCTGGGTGCGCGAACGCGCCGACAATGCTGCTCGATCCGGTGACCGCTGTGTCGTCGCGTTCGCAGCAGCGGCGCGGTCGTGGGGCTGGTCGAGGCGAACCCTGGCCCGGAGCGGGCTATGCCGGGACGGAGCCCCATACCGCCTGGGCGCCGGAATGGCCGGCGAGCGTCGTCGCGGTGATCGCCACGAGACCCGAGACCGCCGAGGTCACCCTGGCGATCCGCGGTGCCGAGCCGCGGGTGCGGCGGTCGAGTAGCTCCGCACCGATCGCGAGCACCGCGAAGACCCAGGACGCTCCCACCGCGAACAACCCGAATCGGGTGTGCTGCTCGATCACGGGCACGAACGACGGGGTGATCTCGATCGCGGCCTGGAGCTGGTCGCCCGCGAACTTCGCCAGCGTCGCGGTCACCGCCCCGACCAGCGCTGCCGCCGCGACCAGCGGCCCGTACGCGCGCGTCCAGGCCGGCCGCATCGCGAGCACGACCGCGCCGAGCGCCGCCAGCGGAATCAGGACGACCACAGCGTGGACGAGGAGCGGGTGCGCCGGGACGCCCAGAACCGTGAACACCACAACAGTGTGGACGACCGATGCCGGCGCCCGGGCGCCGTACCGATCCTGAACGGCGCGCCACCGGCGGCCCACCGGCCGTGCGGCGATCGGCATGGTCGCCCCGCGTCGAGCCGCCCCTCGGACACGTCGGGCGGCCCCGGTGATCGCCCGCACCCCGTCTTCTCGGTCAGCTTGTTCCGCGTCCGGTGATCGGCCGATACTCGGCCGATCACCGGACGCGGAGGTGACGGTGTATGGCGGTGCAACGGTGGACCCCCGAGGACGCCGCGTTCCAGCTCGCGGAGATCGTCGCGGACGCGCGGGCCGGCGTTGATCCGTACGAGCGGGTCATGGACCTGTTCGGTGCGGTGGCCCAGGCCAGCGCCGCGATCCTCACCCGATGGGACGAGGAATGCGGTCGGGCCCGGGTCGTCGCGGTCCGCGGGTACTCCGACGAGATCGTCGAGCATCTCGTCAGCGAAGAGTTCGCCGAGCGCGACGAGGGATATCGGTGCCTTCGGCGGGACTCGGGTCGTCCGCTGCGCTGTTGGTGGGACCTGGACTTCGACTATGCGCGGTCGAAGACGGCACGTGAGCTGCTGATCCCCCAAGGCTTCCGCGGCGGTGTCTCGCTGCGGCTGCTCTCCCGGACCGGGACGTATCTGGGCGACTTTCACCTGAGCACGGAGGCGCGTCAGTTCCCGTCGCCGGAGGCGATGCAGGTGTTGCATCGATCTCGCATGATCATCGCGGCGCTCCACGAACGGACTGCGTTGCCCGGCGGGGACGACGTGTTGCCGGGAGCGGAGCATGTCGTGCTGATCCGGCCGGATGGGAGCGTCCGCCCGCTCACGGGGGCCGCGGCACAGGTCGGATACGGGGAGTTGATCGAGCGGGTTCGGCCACAGGTCGGAGGTGCGGACGGTGGGTTCCGCTGGATGGACCGGGGCGGGAACTGGCATCACGTGCTCCTTCGCGCGGTCCGCGGCGGGACGCTGGTGGCCGCCTGCCCCGCTGAGCTGCCGCACGGCCTCAGCCCGAGGGAGTTGCAGGTTCTCGGGCAGCTCGGACTGGGCCTGTCGAACGCCCAGATCGCCCGCCGGATGCGGCTGAGCGAACGGACCGTCGCGCACTACGTCGAACGCATTCTCCGCAAGCTGCAGGTCGCCTCCCGCACGGAGGCCGCATCGGTCGCGGAACGCGAGGGTCTGAAGCTGCTTGAGACGGGCTGAGACATTCGGCGAGATTCGGCGACATTCGGCCGGGCCGGTCGCGCCTCACACGCGATGCAAAGCGGGCCGGCCGTTCTCCACCACGAACGAGGCCTGGGTTGCCACCGGTGCGCCGGGCCGGGAGACGTAGGGAATGACCCGGAAGTACCCCCGAATCTCGCCGTGTCGGACATCGGTACGCACATAACCACGGCGGTTGTCGTAGAAGCGGATATGTGGGTTGTCGGCCAGGATCGCGGCGGTCGTCGGTTCGGTCTGCGAACCGTCGCCTTCCGAGGTGATCGAGGTCGTCACGAGTTCGGTGGCGACGGTCGCCGACGCCGGGTCGTCGACGTGCTCCGTGATCTCCGCCGCGCAGTGCCGGTGCAGGTCGCCGGTGAGGATCATGGTGTTGCGCTCGGGTGAGTCTCGCAGCGCCGCGATGATCCGCTCGCGGGCGGCGAGGTAGCCGTCCCAGGCATCCGCGCTGAAGCGGCGCTCGGCACCCGGTCGTAGATCGAGCCGGGCGAACAACACCTGCTGGCCCAGGAGGTTCCAGCGGGTGCGCGAGCCGCGCAGCCCGTTGAGCAGCCATGCCTCCTGTGCGCGACCCAGGATGGTCCGGTCCGGGTCGGCGCGCTCGGGGCAGTCGGAACCGGCTCTGCCGCCGCAGGGTTGATCATCGCGGTACTGGCGGGTGTCGAGCATGAAGAAGCTGGCCAGGTCCCCCCAGCCGATTCGCCGGTACAGGCGCAGGTCGCTCCCGCGGGGCGCCGACCGCCGCCGTAGCGGCATGTTCTCGTAGTACGCCTGGAACGCGGCGGCGCGCCGGGCCGGGAAACCGGGCCGCGGCGGCTCGGGGATCTCCCCGGCCCAGTTGTTGGCCACCTCGTGGTCGTCCCAGACCACCAACCACGGGGCAGCGGCGTGCGCGGCCTGCAGATCCGGATCGGTCTTGTACTGGGCGTACCGCTGCCGATAGTTGCTCAGGGTGAGCGTCTGCGGTCCGGCATGACAGCGGACGTTGCCGCCCGGCGCCACGTACTCGTCTGCGGCGTATTCGTACTGGTAGTCGCCGAGATGCAGCACGAGGTCCGGTTGCTCGTGCGCGAGGTGCCGGTAGGCGGTGAAGTATCCGTGCTCGTACTGGGCGCAGGACGCGACGCAGATCGTGAGCGGACCGGCCGGCGCGCCGGGCTCGGGGGCGGTGCGGGTCCGGCCAGGGGCGGACAGGTACGGCCCGGTACGGAACCGGTAGAAGTACTCCCGCCCCGGCGCCAGCTCGTCGAGCTCGACGTGCACGCTGTGCGCCGACTCGCGGACGGCCGTCTCGACCCCCCGCCGGTACACCCGGCGGAACGACTCGTCACCGGCCAGCTCCCACTCGACCTCGACCGGGGCCGGGCCCATCCCGCCGAACCCGTCCTCGGCCAGCGGGTCCGGCGCGAGCCGGGTCCACAGCACGACGCCGGAGGCGTTCGGCTCGCCGGAGGCCACGCCGAGCGTGAAGGGGTCCGCGCGCCGGTGCCCCGTGCAGCCGGGTAGCGCCCCACCCGTGAGCAGCCCCGCCACGCCGACGGCCCCCCACCGGAGCACGCTCCGCCGGCTGATCACCACATCGCCGGTCCCCGCCAGCCAGACCACCCCGTCCGATCTCGGGGTCCACGATCCATGGCGGCTACCCGAGCCGCGAGCACCACCGCACCACGACCCGCACACGACGGCAACGTCTCGCGGTGTTCAGTCGCCGGATCGATGACGAGTAGCAGGAGTCGAACCTGCGCTCCCGCCGGTTGCCCGGGGTCGACCACCAGCTCACGGGGGCGGCGCGACCCCGTCCGCGAGAGCGGGGAAGGTCCGCAACGCCTGCATCGCGGTGGCCAGCTCGGCGACGGTGAACGGGTTGTTCAGGTTGCTGCCGAGGTGTTCCTCGAGCCGGCGCATCCGCAGCCGCACGGTGTTCGGATGGCAGTAGAGGATCCGCGCGGCTGCGGTGGCCGACCCCTCCGCGTCCAACCAGGCCTGCGCCGTGGACAGCAGCCTGGAGCGCTCCTCAGGGGCGAGCAGCAGGATCTCGCCGAGCACGCGCTGGACGACCCGTCTCGTCGTGTCGAGACTGCTGGCGACCAGCTCGCCGAGCGGGCTGTCGTCGACCTGGCGAACGCCTCTGCTGCCTTCGGCCAGCGTCTCCATCGAGACCTGGGCGAACCGCATCGCGCGCGCGGTCGTGTCCAGGCTGCGGTACTCCGGGCTCACGCCCACCCGCGCCGTCGCAAGGTCGTCGAGTGCGTCGAGGATCCTCGCCAGGGTGCAGCGGTGTCCGTGGGACACCACGCCGACGGCGTAGTCCGGCTGGAGCCGCCATGCCGATGCCGCCCCGTGTCGTCGCAACGTCCGCTCGGCGCCCGGCAGCGGCTCGGTCCCGAGCGCGGTGTTCTCTGCGACGACGACCACGAAGAGCCCCTCGAAGGGGAGATCCAGCTGCTTCGCGACTTCCCACGCGGTGCCGTGGTCGGTGATCGCGCCGGTGGTCAACGCCTCGACCAGCGCGGATCGGTGCCGGTCCGCGGCCACCATGCGGTCGGCCATGGTCGCGCGGTAGGTGTCCACCATCGCCGAGGAGTAGTCGTCGGCGAGCGACCAGACCTCCGTCGCCGTGTCGAGCATGGCCTGCATCACGCGCGGGCCGCCGCCGCGCGCCTCGGCGAGCAGTTCCGTCCACAGGAAGGCGAAGGTGATCCGGTAGGCGCGCAGGATCTCCGGAAGCGGGACGCCCGCCTCGGCCCGGAGCCGGCCGGTCTCCCGTGCCGGGGTGAGGTCCGCCGGCTCGGCCGAGGTCAGCTGGGTGAGGGTGTAGCCGAGGTTGTGCCGGACGTTCCGCCACAGCTCCTCCGGCCCGATGACGGCGCCCTCCCGATAGAAGTCGATCTCTGCTCGGATCCGGCGGGTGAGCTTGTCGGCCAGCGGGTCGAGTCGCAGGGCCAGCCGCCTCGCCAGGGCCGCGACGTCCGGGTCGAGACCGCGTCTGCTCACGCACCGAGCATAGATGCGATCTTCCGCGATCCCGCGCTGTCGCCACGGACACCCGATCGCCGCCGATGCTGTGCTCCGAACCATGGAGATCGCGGCACGGAGATCGCAGGATGGTCGGGGGGCCGCCGGGATCCGCTGCGGCCGCTCGGGTGATCTCTGTTGTCGCATCCGGGTGCCGCTGGACGAGTGGCGGCCGGTTCCGTTCAGGTTTTCGTAGGCTCACGATCGGGAGGGCCGAGTTGCAGGAGGTGCATCGGCCATGGCTGCCCGTGATCGGACGTCGGAGGTGACGACACCCGCGGAGGTGGTCGGCGGCGGCGAGGCGGTGGCCCGGCCGACGCTGGCCGGCGCGGTGGGTGGCCTTGCGGCGATACTGGGCCGCGGTGGCGTCGTCGCCCGTGAGCTCGGCGGGCTCACCGCCGAGCTGGCTCGGGTCGCGGTCGGCCGCTCCGCCCTGGAGCCGGCCAAGGGTGACCGGCGGTTCACGGATCCGGCGTGGAACCAGAACCCCGCCTACCGGCGCATCGAGCAGTCCTACCTCGCCGCCGCCGAGACCCTGCGCAACCTGCTCGCCGAGGCGGCCCGGTCCGGTTTGGATCCCAAGCGGGCCGAGCAGGCGACCTTCACCGTCAACGTGCTGACCAGCGCGCTGGCGCCGACCAACTTCCTGCCCACCAACCCGGCGGCGATCAAACACGCCTTCGACACCGGCGGGATGAGCCTGCTGCGCGGCCTGCGGAACTTCGCGTCCGACCTGCGGCACAACGGCGGGATGCCGTCGATGGTCGACCGCAGCGGCTTCACCGTCGGCCGCGACCTGGCGGTGACCCCGGGTGGCGTGGTCGCCCGGGACGAGCTGGCCGAGCTGCTGCAGTACGCGCCGACGACGCCGAAGGTGCTCAACCGGCCGCTGCTGGTCGTCCCGCCGCCGATCGGCCGGTACTACTTCCTCGACCTCGCGCCCGGCCGCAGCTTCGCGGAGTACGCGGTGAGCCGGGGGATCCCGGTCTTCCTGCTGTCCTGGCGCAACCCGACCGCCGAACAGGGCAGCTGGAACCTGGACTCCTACGCGGCCCGGGTGTGTGAGGCGATCGACTCCGTGCGGGAGATCACCGGCGCCGACGACGTCAACCTCATGGGCTTCTGCGCGGGCGGCATCATCAGCACGACCGTGCTCAACCATCTCGCCGCGACCGGCGACAAGCGCGTGCACAGCATGTCCTACGCCGTCACCCTGCTGGACTTCGGCGAGCGGGCGCCGATCTCGGCGTTCGCCGGTAAGGGCGTGCTCGAGGTCGCCCGCCGCAGGTCGGCGCGCAAGGGCATCATCACCAGCCGGGACATGGGGGCGGCGTTCGCCTGGATGCGCCCGGACGACCTGGTCTTCAACTACCTCGTCAACAACTACCTGCTGGGTAAGCAGCCGCCCGCGTTCGACGTGCTGGCCTGGAACGCCGACGGCACCAACCTTCCCGGCGCGCTGCACGGCCAGTTCCTCGACATCTTCCGGGACAACCTCCTCGCCCGGCCGGGGGCGCTGAGCGTGCTCGGCTCGCCGCTGGACCTGGAGCGGATCACCGTGCCGATCTTCGCCACCGGCGCGGTCACCGACCATCTGACCCCGTGGACCGGCTGTTACCGCACCACCCAGCTGCTGGGCGGGGAGAGCACCTTCGTGCTCAGCTACTCCGGGCACATCGCCAGCCTGGTCAACCCGCCCGGCAACCCGAAGGCGCACTACTGGACGGGCCCGGCTCCCGGCCCCGATCCGCTGGCCTGGCAGGCCGCCGCCGTGCGCAGGTCCGGAAGCTGGTGGGAGGCGTGGGCCGACTGGGCCTTCGAGCACGGGGGCGGGGACCGCAGCGCACCCGACACGCTGGGCAGCCGCGGCCACCCCGTTCTCGAGCCGGCCCCCGGTCGCTATGTCCGCGACCTGCCCCCAGCCTGATCACCGTCGTCCGGGAGTTGGCCCATGACCACGTTCGACCAGACCCTCACCGCGACCGTCGCCACCGCTCGCCGGCACACCCTCGGTGACCTGCTGCGCCGCTCGGCCCGCCGGGTTCCGGACAAGACCGCGATCGTCTACCGGGACCTGCGCCAGACCTACGCCGAGCTGAACGAGACCGTCAACCGCACGGCGAACGCCCTGGCGCAGCGCGGGGTCGCCAAGGGGGACCGGATCGCGCTGCTGTCGCACAACAACCACGCCTACGTGGTGACGTGTTTCGCGCTGGCCCGGCTCGGGGCCGTCACGGTGCCGGTGAACTTCATGCTGGGTGCCGCCGAGGTCGCCTACATCCTGCAGCACTCCGGGGCGACCGGCATGATCGTCGAGGACACCCTGCACACGGTGGCCCAGGAGGCGATCGAGACCGCGAACCCACCCGGCCCGCTGAAGGTCCGCGGAATCCTCGGCGACGGGCGGGACCTGCCCGCAGGCTGGGAGCCGTTCGCGGCGTGGACCGGGCACGACGACGCCACCGAGCCGGACGTCGCGATCGACGAGGACGACGTGCTGCAGCTGATGTACACCAGCGGCACCGAGTCGCGGCCCAAGGGCGCGATGATGACCAGCCGCAGCCTGGTCGCCCAGTACACCAGCTGCATCGTCGACGGTCGCTACCAGCAGAGCGACATCGAGATCCACGCCTTGCCGCTGTTCCACGTCGCCGCGCAGCACTGCTTCCTCGTCCCCGGCCTCCACGTCGGCGCGACCAACGTGATCCTGGACGGCCCGGACCCGGCGACGCTGCTGGAGACGGTCGAGCGGGAGAGGGTCACGAAGCTGTTCTGCCCGCCGACGGTGTGGATCAGCCTGCTCCGCCACCCCGACTTCGACACCCGCGACCTGTCCTCGTTGCGGAAGGGCTACTACGGTGCGTCGATCATGCCGGTCGAGGTGATCAAGGAGCTCCAGCAGCGCCTGCCGGGGATGGACCTGTTCAACTACTACGGGCAGACCGAGATGTCGGCGGTCGCGCTGATCCTGCAGCCCGAGGACCAGGTGCGAAAGGCCGGGTCCGCGGGCAGGCCCGCGCTCAACGTGGAGACGATGCTGGTCGACTCCGACGACAACCCGGTGCCGCCCGGCGTCGAGGGCGAGATCGTGCACCGCAGCCCGCACGCGACCCTCGGCTACTGGGCCGACCCGGAGAAGACCGCCGAGGCCTACCGTGGCGGCTGGTTCCACAGCGGCGACCTCGGGGTGATGGACGCCGAGGGCTACATCACCGTGGTCGACCGGAAGAAGGACATGATCAAAACCGGCGGGGAGAACGTCGCGAGCCGCGAGGTCGAGGAGACGATCTACCAGCACGCCGCCGTCGCCGAGGTCGCCGTGTTCGGCGTCCAGCATCCGAAATGGATCGAGGCGGTGGTCGCTGCCGTCGTCCCGCGCGAGGGGCAGAGCGTCGACACCGACGAGCTCGCCGCGTTCTGCCGGCAGCAGCTGGCCGGCTACAAGACACCGAAGTACTTCGTCGTGGTGGACCAGCTGCCGAAGAACGCCAGCGGCAAGATCCTCAAGCGAGACCTGCGCACCGCCTTCGCACACCTCGTCGGGTAGCCGACCGTGCCGTATCCGACCATGGATCCGTCGCCCGGCGCCGGCCACCGCCAGCTGTACGCGAAGCTGCCCGATGCCGAGCGGGACATCAAGGAGGTGGGTGCGTTCCGATGACCCAGCAGCTCGACCGTGACCTCGAGGGTGAGGACGCCGGCGATCCCGGCGGCGGCGCACCCGACCGCATCGTCCATCTCGACGTCGACGGCGTGCGGCTCAGGGTGTTCGTCCGCGCCGGCGCCCCCGGACGCGTACCGCTGCTGCTCTGCAACGGCATCGGCGCGTCCGCAGAGCTGCTCTCGCCGCTGTGCGAGGCCCTCGGCGACCATCCGACGATCATCTTCGATGCCCCGGGCACCGGCCTGTCGAGCACGCCCGTTCTCCCGCCGACGCTGCGCGGACTCGCCCGGATGGTGGTCCGGATGCTGGATGCGCTCGGCGTCGAGGAGGTCGACGTGCTCGGGCTGTCCTGGGGCGGCCTGCTCGCCCAGATGCTCGCCTGGCGGCATCCGCAGCGGGTGCGCCGCCTGGTGCTGGTCGCGACCGGCGCGGGTGCCGCCATGGTGCCTGCCGGGCCGCGGGTGCTCGCAGCGATGCTCACGCCGGCGCGCTACCGGTCGATCGAGGAGTTCACGCGGATCGCACCCGTGCTGTACGGCCCTGAGCTCACCGACGACCCGGGGTTCCTGAGCAAGCACCTGCCGGTGCGCCTCCGCTACGCACCCTCGATGCAGGGCTATCTGTGGCAGATCCTCGCGCTGCGCGGCTTCGCCAGCGCCGCGTGGCTGCACCGGATCCGGCAGCCGACCCTGGTGCTGCACGGCACGGACGACCCCATCGCGCCGGCTGTCAACGCGAAGATCCTCACCGCGCTGCTTCCGGACGCCACGCTTCGGCTCTTCGACGGGGGCGGGCACCTCTTCCTGCTCACCCGCGCACCGCAGGTGGCGCCGGTCGTGCTCGGGTTCGTCGGGGAGGGCTGAGGGCTCGCCGGACACCGTCCCGCCCGGGGCGCGGCAGGCCGCCGCTCGTCCGGGATCCGGATGTGTTCACCGTTCTGTCCGACCGGCGGCTGTGGTCCGGGTACACGGTGGCGACGTAGCCGGGCGTCGAGGCGCTAGGGTCGGGCATGCGCGGCCGGGTATGGGGGATCGGACGATCCCTGGCCATGTACCACGGTGTGCCGGGCAGGCACCGGCGGATGGTGCGGTTCTACCGCGAGTTCCTCGGGCCCGGGGACATCGGCTTCGACATCGGCGCCCACGTGGGGAGCCGGGTGCGTGCCTGGCGACGGCTGGGGGTCCGGGTGGTCGCCGTCGAGCCGCAGCCCGACTGTCTGCGCGTGCTGCGCCTGTTCTTCGGCCACGACCGAGACGTCACCATCGTTCCGGTGGCCGCCGGGGCGATGCCCGGGCGGGCCAGGCTGGGCATCTCCACCGCGACGCCGACGGTCTCGTCGATGTCCCCGGAGTGGATCGAGTCGGTGGCGGCGGACCGCCGGTTCGCGCGGGTGCGCTGGGACCGGTCGGTCGAGGTGGAGGTGACGACCCTCGACGCGCTCATCGCGGTCCACGGCGAGCCGGCCTTTTGCAAGATCGACGTCGAGGGCTTCGAGACCGACGTGCTGGCCGGGCTCAGCCGGCCCCTGCGCGCGCTGTCGTTCGAGTACCTGCCGCCGGAGCACGATGCCGCCCTCGCCGCGCTGGACCTCGTCGAACGGCTCGGCCGACGCGATCCAGCGACGGGTGGGTACCGCTACAACTACTCGCCCATCGAGACCATGCGGTTCGCGAGCGACCGCTGGCTCGACGCGCCCGGCCTGGTGCGGCTGCTGGAGCGGTTCCGCCCGCTGGGCCGCTCCGGCGACGTCTACGCCCGCCTGGCCCGCGGGTAGCCGACGACCGCAAGCCCCTGCCGAACGGCCGTCGCCCCAGGGCTCGCAGCACCACCCGGCGGCGGTGGCACGAAGCTGTGGGCGACCCGGACGGCGACGCTGGGCACCGTCGTTCTGGACGGGAACGGTCGGGTCCTCGATCGCTGCGACGCCGACACCAACAACCCGCCGACGTCCCGCTGCGCCGGCGAGTGCACGCACAGGTGGGTGCCGGTCGTGGTTCGCGGTCACGCCGTCGGGAGAGAAAGCCAGGCCCTGAACCCGGTCCGCCCCGGCACGGCGCACATCCGGCTCGACGTGGCACGATCTCGTAGGTGACCAGCAGTCCCGCCGCGGGGCAGCGCCTACGCGATCTTGCACGGCTGCGCCGCGTCCGCGATCGGATCGACCGGGAGTACGCACAGCCGCTGGATGTCGAGGCGCTCGCCCGGGGCGTACACATGTCGGCCGGGCACCTGTCCCGCGAGTTCCGGCGCGCCTACGGCGAGTCGCCGTACAGCTACCTGATGACGCGGCGTATCGAGCGGGCGATGGCGCTGCTGCGTCGTGGGGATCTCAGCGTCACCGAGGTCTGTTTCGCGGTGGGTTGCTCGTCCCTGGGCACCTTCAGCAGTCGTTTCACCGAGCTGGTCGGTGTACCGCCCAGCGTCTATCGGCGCCAGGCGGCGCGCACGACGGCGGGGATGCCGCCGTGCGTGGTCAAGCAGGTGACCAGACCGATCAGGAATCGAGAAGCGCGAGCCGCCGCACCGCACCTAGCGTGACGGTCATGGACCTCACCATTTACCAGGCCTTCCTCCCGCACGACGACCCGGACGCGGCCATGGGCTTCTACCGCGACACCCTCGGCTTCGAGGTCCGCAACGACGTCGAGTACGGCGGGCTGCACTGGATCACGGTCGGCCCGGCCGGCCAGCCCGGCACGTCCATCGTCCTGCATCCGCCCGCCGCCGATCCGGGCGTCACCGACGACGAGCGCCGCACCATCGCCGAGATGATGGCCAAGGGCACCTACGCCGGCATCAACCTGGCCACCAAGGACCTCGACGGCACCTTCGCGCGGCTGCAGGCCGGCGACGCCGAGGTCGTCCAGGAGCCGACCGACCAGCCGTGGGGTGTTCGTGACTGTGCCTTCCGCGATCCCGCGGGCAACCTGATCCGCATCTTCGAGGTGCACTGAGCCGTCGCCTGCGGGACTCGGCTGCCATGCACCGAATTCGACATCACGGCTGGATGATCATGATTCGGAGAGCCGTCAGGTCGAACTCGCCGATCGCCGGCCCGGTCACCGCCGGGACGCCGGCCCCCGGTCGATGACGAACATCGTGTCGGTCGCACCGTGGGTGCGCAGGCGCAGACCGTGTGCGCCGAGCTCGTCGGCGAGTTGTCCGGGGCTGAGCACGTACCAGCGTTCGTGGGCGCTGAGGGAGGCGACGGGCCGGCCGTCCTGTTCGACGCGGTAGCTCATCTCCCAGATGATCGCGTCGGCGCCGCCCGGTTCGGCGGCCGCGACGCCGCTGTAGTGCCGCCGTCCGAGGACGATGTCGGCCATCGGGGTCGCGGGGACGGCCTCGGGTCGATGCGGCGGATACAGGTCGAGCACGGCGCGGCCCTGCGGGGCGAGTCGTTCGGCGAGCAGCGCCCACAGCCTGGTGCGTTCGGTGGGCGGGAAGTGCCCTAGGACGTTCATGGCGACCAGGCCGCCGACCCGGTCGGGCAGGTCGGCGGACAGCAGGTCGGTGTCGAGCACGGTGACCCGGGCGCGCAGGTCGGAATCGGCGGCGATGGTTGCGAGCAGGGCGGTGCGCAGGGCCCGGTCGGGTTCCACCGCGAAGATCTCCGTCGCGGGCAGGGCCCGGGCGATCACCCGGGTGCCCAGGCCACTGCCCGCGCCCACGTCGACCACCGGGCCCGCAGCCGGATCGAGCCCGTCCAGCGCCGCGGCCAGCGTCGGCCCGAGCGATTCCCAGGCGGATTCGAGCAGGACCGCGACGTACTCGGCGGTCCGCGCGTAGAAGGTGTCGGCTGCGGAGTTGTCCGGGGCAGGAGCGGTCATCTCCCTATCGTATAGAAATCGATTATCGTTTTCTTAAGAGGTCGATGGTGAGGGAGAACGGATGTACGAGGCGACGGGACGTTCTCGTCCTCGGCGGGGGCCACCCCCGCAACGCCCGGCCGCCGAGATGCACATGTACCTGGGTCGCGACGGCAAGTCCCCGGCAGGGCTGCTGGCCGACGGCCGGACCGAACCGGGCGCCTACCGACCGTGCGGGATCCGGCCGGCACGGGCGATAGCCCCGTGGTCGAGACCCCGCTGGTGGAGGTGGCCGGTGAGCTGGCCACGACGCGTCCGGTCGCCCACCGTGTCCTGCGTTCTCGCAGGTCAGATGTGGTGCCCCCGGCAGGATTCGAACCTGCGCTCCCGCCTCCGGAGGGCGGTGCTCTATCCCCTGAGCTACGGGGGCCGTGCGACGCGGAAAGCCTAGCGCACGCCCTGCAACGGCAGCGGCTGCCCCCCGCGCTCGGTCAGCAGGTGCGTCAGGTACTCCGACTCGGAGGTCTGCGCGCGCAGCATCTGCGCGGCCAGGTTGCGCACCTCGGGCACCTGCGCGCGTTCGGCCGCGTACTGCAGCATCGGCACACCGCCCTCGTGATGACGCAGCATGAGCTGCAGGAAGAGCACGTCCAGCTCGTTGCCGGTGGCGGCGCGCATGGCCCGGAGATCCTCGGTGCTGGCCATGCCCGGCATCGTGGCGACGGCGGTGGGTGCGGCCGCACCGCCGTGGTCGTGGCCGGAGCCCTCACCCATCCACGCCATGTGCCCGCCGACAGGGAACGCGCTCGTGCCCCAGAGACCGAGCCAGCCCTGCATCCGGCCGATCTGCTCGGTCTGGGTCGATTCGATGTCGTAGGCGAGCTGTTGCAACGCCGGGTCTGTCGTGTGGTCGCGTTCCCAGGAGGCCATCTCCACGGCCTGCTGGTGGTGCACGGTCATGTCCTGCGCGAACCCGATGTCGACGGGGCCGGGCACCGACTGCGAACCCGATCCCGGCAGTGTGATCAGCAGCCCGGCCGCCGCGCCGAGCAGCAGCAGCCCGAACGCGGCGGCGATGGCCACGAGCGGCCGGGTCCAGCGCGGCTCGCCCCCGTGCTCGCCGGACCCGCCGGCTCCGTCAAGGGGCGGCCCGTCGGGCGGGTGTTCCACCGTGGACCCGGCCTCGGTCATCACGAACCGCCGGGCGCGTGGCCGTCGGGAACGGCGGCCCCGCTGCTCTCGGTCTCGCTCTTGATCGTGGTGCCGTTGACCTCGCCCACCGGCGGTGTCGGCTGGAACGCGGGCGGATTGTCCTGGTCGAACTGGCCCGGGCCCAGCGCCTGGCAGCTCGCCCCGACCTCGGGGTAGACGAACTGGTTGCGCCGCAGCGCGGTGATGAACTGGTCGATCCGGATGTCGCCGGCGTCGGCGAGCTTGAGCTGGTGCCCCCAGGACTGCACCGAGATCGGCTGGTCCAGCCCGGGGTAGGGGGACATCACCGTGTAGGGCTGGCCCTCGACCCGGTCCGTGAGCGCCGTGAGGTCCGCCCCGGTCACCTGGTCGGGGTTGTAGGCGATCCAGATCGCGCCGTGCTCGAGGGAATGCACCAGGTTCTCCTGCCGCACCGGGGTGGGATACACGACACCGTTGCAGGCGGCCCAGAAGCCGTCATGGGCGCCGCCGAACGGCGGGCTGTGCGTGTAGGCCACTCGCTCGGTCGGCAGGACGTGCAGCTGACCGGGATAGTCGACGACCTGGACGCCCGGGATGCCGGTGGACGGGTCCCGGTTCTGCGCGGTCGGGGTGAACGGGGCGAGTGCCTCGGCCCGGTCGGTGTTCTCCCGGTGGCGCAGGTAGGCGTAGCCGAAGACGGCCCCCGCGAACAGCACCACGACGAGCACGGCCGCGATCATCGCCCAGGGGATGGACCGCTGGGTCGCGACCACCGCTCGTGCGTTGCGGGCCGACTTCCTGTTCCGACCACTGCCCATCTACCGAACCGACCTCTTCCCGTGAGCTGCGCGACGCCGCCGGCGGGCAGTGTAGGAGCGGCGCCTGAGAGGCGCCTGAGCAGCACCTCCTAGACTCTCTCCAGTGACTCCCGACGCACTCGCCGACCTCGTCCGTGCCGCCGCGCAGGATGTACTCGCCACCCGCGGCCTGGACGTCTCGGCGCTGCCCTCCGACGTCGGCGTCGAACGCCCCCGCAACCCCGAGCACGGCGACTACGCCACCAATGTGGCGATGCGGACGGCGAAGAAGGCGGGGGTGAACCCGCGCGAACTCGCCGGCTGGCTGGCCGAGGACCTCGCCACCCGGCCCGGGATCGCGTCGGCCGAGGTGGCCGGGCCCGGCTTCCTCAACCTGCGGCTGGCCGCCGACGCGCAGGGCGCTCTGGTCGGTGCGGTGCTTGCCGCGGGTGCGACGTACGGCACCGGCGACGACTTCGCCGGCCGTGCGGTCAACCTCGAGTTCGTCTCCGCGAACCCGACCGGCCCGTTGCATCTGGGGCACACCCGCTGGGCGGCGGTGGGCGACGCGTTGGGCCGGGTGCTGGCCGCGCGCGGCGCGAAGGTCACCCGCGAGTACTACTTCAACGACGCCGGCGGGCAGATCGACCGGTTCGTGGAGTCCCTGGTGGCCGCGGCGAGCGGGAAGCCGACCCCGGAGAACGGCTATGGCGGCGCCTATATCGCCGAGATCGCGGCGCGGGTCGTCGCGGCCGAGCCCGGCGCCCTGGACCTGCCCGTCGCCGAGCGGGACGAGACGTTCCGCCGGGTCGGCGTCCACCTCATGTTCGACGAGATCAAGCGCGCGCTGCACGCGTTCGGCACCGATTTCGATGTGTGGTTCCACGAGAAGTCGCTGCACGACTCCGGGGCGGTCGACGCCGCCGTCGAGCGCCTGAAGGACTCCGGCAACCTGTACCAGAAGGACGGGGCGTGGTGGCTGCGCTCCACCGACCAGGGCGACGACAAGGACCGCGTCGTCATCAAGAGCGACGGCACCCCGGCCTATATCGCCGGCGACCTCGCCTACTACCTCGACAAGCGGGCCCGCGGCTTCGATCTGTGTATCTACATGCTCGGCGCCGACCACCACGGCTACATCGCGCGCCTGCGCGCCGCCGCGGCGGCCTACGGGGATGACCCGAACACCGTCGAGGTGCTGATCGGGCAGATGGTGAACCTGTTCCGGCACGGCGAGCCGGTGCGGATGAGCAAGCGCGCCGGCACCGCGGTGAGCATGGACGACCTGGTCGAGGCCGTCGGTGTCGACGCCGCGCGGTACGCGCTGATCCGCTCCTCGGTCGACTCCACCCTCGACATCGACCTCGACCTGCTGGTCAAGCGCAGCAACGACAACCCGGTCTTCTACGTGCAGTACGCGCACGCCCGGCTGGCCTCGCTGGCCCGGAACGCCGCGGACCTGGGCGTCGAGCCGGGCGAGGCCTACGGGCTGCTCGAGCACCCCCGCGAGGGTGAGCTCATCCGCACCATCGGCGAGTTCGGCGAGGTCGTCCGCGCCGCCGCGGAGCTGCGTGAGCCGCACCGGATCGCGCGCTACCTGGAGTCGCTGGCCAGCGCCTACCACCGGTTCTACGACACCTGCCGGGTGCTGCCGATGGGCGACGAGGAGACGACCGACCTGCACCGCGCGCGGCTGGCGCTGTCGGTGGCCGCGCGGCAGGTGCTGGCCAACGGGCTTGCCCTGCTCGGGGTGACCGCACCGGAGCGGATGTGATCGCCCATCCCGCCGGACCGCTGCACGCCGGCATCCTGCCCCCGCACGAGACCGCGGGTCCGCACCCGTCGAGCGCCGCGGAGCTCGACGAGCTGGCGCCCTCGGTGTGGCCGCGGGGCGCTGCACGCGGCGCCGACGGTGCGGTGAGCCTCGCGGGCGTCGACGTTCGCGAGCTGGCGCGGACCTACGGCACGCCGCTGTTCGTCGTCGACGAGGACGACTTCCGCTCCCGCGCCGCGGAGTTCGCCGCCGCGTTCGGCGCCGGGGCCGTGCACTACGCGGCGAAGGCGTTTCTGTGCACGGAGGTGGCGCGCTGGGTCGCCGACGAGGGCCTCGGCATGGACGTGGCCAGCGGCGGGGAGCTTGCGGTGGCGCTGCGGGCGGGATTCCCGCCGGAGCGGATCACGGTGCACGGCAACAACAAGTCGGTGGCCGAGCTGGTCGAGGCCGTCGAGGCCGGGGTCGGGCGGATCGTGCTCGACTCGTTCCACGAGATCGACCGGCTGGACGCGATCGCCCGCGACCGCGGTGTCGTCGTCCCGGTGATGACGCGGGTGACCGTCGGCGTCGAGGCGCATACCCACGAGTTCATCGCGACCGCGCACGAGGACCAGAAGTTCGGTTTCTCGGTGAGCGGCCCGGAACCCGGCGCGGGCAGTGACGCGGCCGAGGCGGTGCGCCGGGTGCTCGCGTCCGACGGGCTGGAGCTGGTCGGGCTGCACAGCCACATCGGCAGCCAGATCTTCGACACCGAGGGTTTCGAGGTGGCCGCGCACCGCGTCGTGCGGCTGCTCGCCGTGCTGCACCACGAGCACGGCGACGAGCAGCTCGCCGGCCTGCGGACCCTCGATCTCGGCGGTGGCATCGGCATCGCCTACCGCGCCGACGAGGAGCCGCTGTCGATCGGCGAGCTGGCCGAGCAGCTGCGGGAGATCGTCAAACGCGAATGCCACGCCGCGGGGTTGCGCACCCCGCAGATCGCGGTCGAACCGGGCCGGGCCATCGCCGGGCCGGGCACGGTGACCCTGTACGAGGTCGGCACGATCAAGGACGTGCCGCTGGGCGGCGCGGCCCGGCGCCGGTACGTGAGCATCGACGGCGGGATGAGCGACAACATCCGCACCGCGCTCTACGACGCGGTGTACGACTGCCGCCGGGTGTCCCGGGCCTGTTCTGAGGCCGCTGGGCAGGCCGCGCTGTCCCGGGTGGTGGGCAAGCACTGCGAGTCCGGCGATATCGTCGTACGGGACTGTTGGCTGCCTGCGGATCTGGCTCCCGGTGACCTGCTCGCCGTCGCCGCCACCGGCGCCTACTGCTACTCGATGGCCAGCTCCTACAACCGGCTGCCGCGCCCGGCCGTGGTCGCCGTGCGGGACGGGCGGGCGCGGGTGCTGCTACGCCGGGAGACGATCGAGGACCAGCTGCGGCTGGAGGGATCCCGGTGAGGCCTGGGGCGGGGCCCCGGCGGGTGAACGAGCATGATCTGGGCCGGGAGCACACCGGCAGGGACAGCAGGGAGATGCAGTGACTGACAGGGGTCAGGGCGCACCCGTCCGGGTGGCGCTTCTCGGCTGCGGCACGGTCGGCAGCGAGGTTGTCCGGCTGCTGGCGGAGCAGGCCGATGATCTCGCGGCACGTGTCGGAGCCCCGGTCGAGCTGGCCGGCGTCGCGGTGCGCCGTCCGCACCGGCATCCGGAGCTGCCACCGGAGCTGGTCACCACCGATGCGCACGCGCTGGTCACGCGTGACGACGTCGACGTGGTGGTCGAGGTGATCGGCGGGATCGAACCCGCCCGCACCCTGCTGCTGGAGGCGCTCAAGGCGGGCAAGTCGGCCATCACGGCGAACAAGGCGCTGCTGGCCGAGGAGGGCGCCGCGCTGGCCGAGGCCGCCGACGCCTCCGGCGCCGACCTGTACTACGAGGCATCGGTCGCCGGGGCGATCCCGTTGCTGCGCCCGCTGCGCGAGTCGCTGGCGGGGGACCGGATCACCCGGGTCGCGGGGATCGTCAACGGCACGACGAACTTCATCCTGTCCGGGATGACGGCCTCGGGCGCGAGCTATGCCGAGGCCCTGGAGCAGGCGACGAGACTCGGGTACGCCGAGGCCGACCCGAGCGCCGACGTCGACGGCTACGACGCCGCATCCAAGGCGGCGATCCTGGCCTCACTGGCCTTCCACACCCGGGTCACCGCCGCCGACGTGCACTGCGAGGGCATCCGGGCGGTCACCGCCGCCGACATCGCCGCCGCCGACGTGCTGGGCTGCACGATCAAGCTGCTGGCGATCTGCGAGCGGATCCCCGCCGCCGAGGACGGCGAGCCCGAGTCGGTGTCCGCGCGCGTCTACCCGGCGCTGATCCCGGCCAGCCATCCGCTGGCCGCGGTCGACGGCGCGTTCAACGCCGTGTTCGTCGAGGCCGAGGCCGCCGGGCAGCTCATGTTCTACGGGCAGGGCGCAGGCGGCGCCCCGACGGCCAGCGCGGTGCTCGGCGACCTGGTCGCGGTGGCGCGCAACCGGGTCATCGGCGGGCGTGGGCCCCGGGACTCGAGCTACGCAAGCCTGCCGATCCGGGAGATCGGCACGGTGCCGACGCGCTACCACGTCAGCCTCGAGGTCGCCGATCGCGCCGGCGTGCTTGCCGCGATCGCCGGGGAGTTCGCCCGGCACCGGGTCAGCATCGCCGCGGTACGTCAGACCGGGGGCGGTGCGGTCGAGGGCAACGGCGGGGCGCGTCTCGTCGTCGTCACGCACGCGGCACCCGATGCGGCGCTGGCCTCCACGGTGGCCGCGCTCAGCGACCTCGACGTGGTCTACGGCGTGGAGAGCGTGCTGCGCGTCGAGGACCTCGGTCGCACGGTGAGCGCGCTCGGGGTGACGGGATGAGCACGCCGACCCCGCTCACCGCGGCCCGCTGGCCCGGAGTGGTCGAGGCCTACCGCGACCGCATGCCGGTCGAGCCCGGCTGGCGGGTCGTCACCCTCGGCGAGGGCGGGACACCGCTGTTGCCCGCGCCGCACCTGTCCGAGCTGACCGGCTGCGAGGTCTACCTCAAGGTCGACGGGGCCAATCCCACGGGCTCGTTCAAGGACCGTGGGATGACCATGGCGATCACCGCGGCACTGGCCAGAGGAAAGCAGGGTGTGCTGTGCGCCTCGACCGGCAACACCTCGGCCTCGGCCGCCGCCTACGCCGCCCGCGCCGGGCTGGCCTGCGCCGTTCTCGTGCCCCAGGGCAAGATCGCGCTGGGCAAGCTCGCCCAGGCGGTCGCGCACGGGGCGCGGATCCTGCAGATCGAGGGCAACTTCGACGACTGTCTCGAGCTCGCCCGCAAGACCGCGGCCGACTACCCGGTCATCGAGCTGGTCAACTCGGTGAACCCGACCCGGATCGCGGGACAGGCCAGCGCCGCGTACGAGATCTGCGACGAGCTCGGCCGGGCCCCCGATGTGCACTGCCTGCCGGTGGGCAACGCGGGCAACATCACTGCCTACTGGCGCGGATACCGGGGCTATGCTGACGACCGTCTGATCGCGGGGTTGCCACGGATGTTCGGTTTTCAGGCTGCGGGTGCGGCGCCATTGGTGGCCGGGGAACCGGTGCGCAACCCGGAGACGATCGCGACGGCGATCCGGATCGGTGTTCCGGCGTCGTGGGCGACCGCGGTCGCGGCGCGCGACGAGTCGGGCGGACTGTTCGCCGCCGTCACCGACGAGCGGATCCTGGCCGCCTACCGGCTGCTCTCGACCAGGGAGGCGGTGTTCGTCGAGCCCGCGTCCGCCGCGAGTGTGGCCGGGCTGCTGCAGTCGAGCGCCGACGGGACGCTGCCGCGCGGTTCGCTCGTCGTGTGCACCGTGACGGGGCACGGGCTCAAGGACCCCGACACCGCCCTGTCCGGCACCGCCGGCCTCGGCGCCGCCGCGGAGCCCACGGTCGTGCCGATCGACCCCGGTGCCGTCGCGGCCGCGCTCGAGCTGTCCTGATGGGTAGGCCGACCGAGGTCCGCGTCCGGGTTCCCGCCTCGTCGGCCAACCTGGGGGCCGGGTTCGACTCGCTCGGGCTGGCGCTGTCGCTCTATGACGAGATCGAGGTGTGCGCCGCGCCGAGCGGCCTGCGCGTCGAGGTCAGGGGCGAGGGTGCGGGCCGGGTCCCCTGTGATGAATCACACCTTGTGGTCTCGACGATGCGTCGGACCTGGAAGGTCCTCGGTGACGCGCCGGCCGGGCTCCGGCTCCGCTGCCACAACGCCATCCCGCATTCGCGCGGGCTGGGCAGCTCGGCCGCCGCCGCCGTCGCGGGTGCGGTGGCCGCCGCGGTGCTGGCCGGGCGCGACCCAGAGCTCGAACGCGACGCGTTGCTGCAGATCACGGCCGGTATGGAGGGGCACGCCGACAACGCCGCGGCGAGCCTGCTCGGCGGGTTCGTCATCGCCTGGGAGTCCCGCTGCGACGACGGGAATATCCCGGTCCGGTTCCACGCTGTTCGACTCGACACGCACCCGGGAATTCGCCCGGTGGCGTTCGTCGCCGAGACCGAGTCGTCGACCAAGGCGACACGCGGTCTGCTCCCGGAGCAGGTCCCACTGGTCGATGCGGCCTTCACCGGCAGTCGCACCGCCCTGGCGGTCCTCGCGTTCACCCAGCGGCCGGAACTGTTGCTGGCCGCGACGGAGGACCGGCTGCATCAGAGCTACCGGCGCCCGGCCTATCCGCGCTCGGCGGAGCTCGTGGATGCGTTGCGGGCGCACGGCGTGCCGGCGACGATCTCCGGGGCGGGACCGACGGTGTTGGCGCTGACCAGCGACGAGACCCTGCCCGAGGACGTGGACGTGAGTGGTTTCGGGGTGCGTCCGTTGCGAGTGGACGCGACGGGGGCGCGGGTCGAGATCGGTTGAGCTGACGGTGAGCGAGTCGCGACACGCCGTTCGACGATCTGGGTGGGGGTTGTTGCCGCGACGAGGTGCGACCGTCTACCCTCGGCAGCGCACGGCGATCCGCGCGTCATCCGCGTGGCCCCTCGAGCCAGAATCTGCACCCCCGTCCCAGGAGTGGACGAACGGGACCTGGTTCCGGTCCGAGCGGCCTCTTCCCCGCGACCGTCGCAATGGTCGTCGTCTCTGTTGTCGGGACGGTCGCCGACCACGCGGCCCGTTGCCGACTCTCGTCCGGCGCACCGTCCGGGCGGTTTGTGAATCCGCTGACCTGGGTAGATGGGCCCGGGTCGGTCAGGAAGGATCTTCGTGAGCGAGACTGATCTCGTCAGCACCGAGACTGCCGCTGCGTCTGCTGAGACACCTTCGGACCCGACGAACGGGACCCCTGCCAAACGGCGCGGCGGTCTGTCCGGAATGGTTCTGGCGGAACTGCGTCAGCTTGCTGGTGAGCTGAACATCCCTGGTACCGCAGGAATGCGGCGGAGCGACCTGATCGCCGCCATCAGGGAACATCAGGGTGGCGGGGGCACGGCCACGCGGTCGCGCTCGCGGCGCTCGACCTCGGAGCAGCCGATGCTGCCCGGAACCGTCGACGGGCGGCCGGCCGCGAGCCCCGACACCACGGCGCCGGACCCGGCCAAGGAGGAGCCCGCGGCGTCCGCTCAGGGGTCCGAAGCCGGGCAGGCCACCGCGGAGGTCGCCGCGACACCGACCCGGCGCCGCCGCGCGGCCAGTCGTCCCGCCGGGGCCCCGGAGCCGCGACCTGCCATTGTCCAACCGGTAGCTGAGGCCACCGTGCCCGGTCCCGCGGCCGAGCCGCCGGTGACCGAGCCGCCGGTGACCGAGCCGCCGGTGACCGAGGCCGAGGAGTCCGCGACGCACCTCCAGAACGGCGGACGCCGGGTCCGGCAGACCCGTCGGCGCGGCGCCGAGAGCGTCGAGCAGAGCGTTGCGGAGACCGGGGAATCCGGGGCAGGCCAGTCGGCGCGCCCGGACTCGGCCGACGCGAACGGCGCCGAGCCCGCCGCACGGCAGAACGGCCGCCGACGCGGTGACAACGACGGCCGCGACTCCCACTCCGACCAGCGCGCCGAGCGGGAGAACGGCAACCGCGACGCGGGCCGGGGCCGCAACGACCGCAACGACCGCAACAGTCGCGGCGAGGACGACGGTGACGACGACGGTGACACCCGTGGCCGGCGCGGCCGCCGGTTCCGGGACCGCCGACGCGGCCGCGACCGCAGCGGCGGGGCCAACAACGTCGACACCGAGGTGCGCGATGACGACGTGTTGCTGCCGGTGGCGGGCATCGTGGACATCCTGGACAACTACGCGTTCGTCCGCACGACCGGATACCTTTCGGGCCCGAACGACGTGTACGTGTCCTTGTCGATGGTCCGCAAGTACGGGCTGCGGCGCGGCGACGCGATCACCGGCGCGGTCCGTCAGCCCCGTGAGGGCGAGCAGCAGCGGCAGAAGTTCAACCCCCTCGTGCGGGTCGACACGGTCAACGGGCGCGATCCGGAGACCGCGCGGCAGCGGCCGGAGTTCACCAAGCTCACCCCGCTGTACCCGAACGAGCGGCTGCGCCTGGAGACCGAGCCGAGCAAGCTGACCACCCGGGTCATCGACCTGGTCATGCCCGTGGGTAAGGGGCAGCGCGCGCTGATCGTCTCGCCGCCCAAGGCCGGTAAGACGATGGTGCTGCAGTCGATCGCCAACGCGATCACGACGAACAACCCGGAATGCCACCTCATGGTCGTCCTGGTGGACGAGCGGCCGGAGGAGGTCACCGACATGCAGCGGTCGGTGAAGGGTGAGGTGATCGCCTCGACGTTCGACCGGCCGCCGTCGGACCACACGACCGTCGCGGAGCTGGCCATCGAGCGGGCGAAGCGACTGGTCGAGATGGGCCACGACGTCGTCGTGCTGCTCGACTCGATCACGCGCCTCGGGCGGGCCTACAACCTGGCCGCTCCCGCGTCGGGCCGCATTCTCTCCGGTGGTGTCGACTCCACGGCGCTCTACCCGCCGAAGCGGTTCCTCGGCGCCGCGCGCAACATCGAGGACGGCGGCTCGTTGACGATCTTCGCCACGGCGCTGGTCGAGACCGGGTCCACCATGGACACCGTCATCTTCGAGGAGTTCAAGGGCACCGGCAACGCCGAGCTCAAGCTCGACCGCAAGATCGCCGACAAGCGGGTGTTCCCGGCGATCGACGTCGACGCCTCCGGCACCCGCAAGGAGGAACTGCTGCTCTCGCCGGACGAGCTCGCGGTGACCGTCAAGCTGCGCAGGCTGCTCGCGGCCCTGGACGACCAGCAGGCGATCGACCTGCTGCTCACCCAGCTGCGCAAGACGCGGACCAACATCGAGTTCCTGATGCAGGTGGCGAAGTCGACCCCGGGCGCGGACAACGACTGACACCGTTCCCGGCGGCCCGGGGCCGCCGGGAACACCGGGCCATCCTCGATGGTTCAATACACCGTCAACCCTGGTTCCGGTTCACTCTTGGTGCCGTGCTCCCCGAGCCGCCCGAGGGACCCGGCGACCGTCTGGAGAGGAACGCAGATGAAGGCCGGTATCCACCCCGAATACGTCGAGACCCAGGTCACCTGTGGTTGCGGCAACCAGTTCACGACGCGCAGCACCCGGACCAGCGGCGCGATCACCGTCGAGGTCTGCTCCGCCTGTCACCCCTTCTACACCGGCAAGCAGAAGATCCTGGACTCCGGCGGCCGCGTGGCGCGGTTCGAGGCGCGCTACGGCAAGCGCGGCGCGCGCGCCGGCAAGTAGCGTCACCGACGGCGCCCACTGCATTCGGTGGGCGCCGTCGTCGTGTCTGGACCCGTCGTCGGAATGGAGAAGCCCGTGACCGCGTCGACCGCCCCGCAGTCGCTCGACGCGCTGCTGGCCGAGCACACGGAGTTGGAGCGCGCGCTCTCCGACCCGGCCGTTCACGCCGACCCGGCGAGGTCCCGCAAGCTGGGCCGCCGCTACGCGCAGATCGGCCCCGTCGTCGCCGCCGCCCGGGAGTTGGCAGCCGCCCGCGCGGACCACGCCGCCGCGCGGGAGCTCTCCGATGAGGACCCTGCCTTCGCCGCCGAGGCCGATGAGCTGGCCGCCCGGATCGAGGTGCTCGAGCGGAAGCTGGCGGAGCTGCTCGTCCCGCGCGACCCGCACGACGGCGATGACATCGTCATGGAGGTCAAATCGGGGGAGGGCGGCGAGGAGTCGGCCCTGTTCGCCGGGGACCTGGTGCGGATGTACCTGCGGTACGCCGAGCGCCGTGGCTGGACGACGGAGGTGCTCGACGCCGTCGAATCCGATCTGGGCGGCTACAAGAACGTCACCTTGCTGGTCCGCTCCCGCACCCCGACCGCGGACGGTGTGTGGTCGGCGCTGAAGTACGAGGGCGGGGTGCACCGGGTGCAGCGGGTCCCGGTCACGGAGTCGCAGGGCCGCATTCACACCTCGGCGGCCGGCGTGCTGGTCTATCCGGACACCGGTTCGGACGAGGCCGCCGACCCGATCGACGAGAACGACCTGCGGATCGACGTGTTCCGCTCCTCAGGGCACGGCGGACAGAGCGTCAACACCACCGACTCCGCGGTCCGGATCACCCATCTGCCCACCGGCATCGTCGTGAGCTGCCAGAACGAACGTTCCCAGCTGCAGAACCGGGCTCGGGCGATGGAGGTGCTGCGGGCACGGCTGCAGGCTCTGGCGGAGGAGGAGGCCGCGGCCAAGGCGTCGGACCAGCGCCGCTCGCAGGTCCGCACCGTCGACCGGTCCGAGCGGATCCGCACCTACAACTTCCCGGAGAACCGGATCTCCGACCACCGCGTCGGGTACAAGGCGCACAACCTCTCGGCCGTCCTGGACGGTGATCTCGACGATGTGCTCGCCGCGCTGGCCGCCGCGGACCGCGCGGAGGCGGTGGCGGGCGGGCCGGGCCGATGACCCGCCAGCCGCTGCGGCTGGCCGTGCTCGAGGCCGAGCGGATGCTGACCCAGGCCGGGGTCGAGAGCCCGCGGGTCGACGCCGAGCTGCTCGCCGCGCACGTCCTCGGCGTGGATCGGGGTCGGCTGATGATGGTGCCGCTGGTCGACCGGGACGTCGTCGAGGACTACCGCAGGCTGGTGACGCGCCGGGCCGCCCGTGAACCGCTGCAGCATCTGCTGGGCAGCGCGGTGCTCGGTCCGGTGACGGTGGCGGTCGGGCCCGGCGTGTTCACCCCACGCCCGGAGACCGAGCTGCTGCTGGAATGGGGGCTGGCCCGGATCGCCGAGATCGAGCAGCCGCTGGTCGTGGACCTGTGCACCGGTTCCGGGGCGCTGGCGCTGGCCATCGCGGCGAGCCACCCGAAGGCGCAGGTGCACGCCGTGGAGGCCGATCCGCGAGCGCTGAGCTGGGCGCAGGTCAACATCTCCGCGCACGTCGAGGCGGGCGGGACACCGGTCACGCTGTATGCGGCCGACGTCCGCTGGCCCGATCTGCTCGTCGAGCTCGAGGCACGGGTCGACCTGGTGGTCTGCAACCCCCCGTACGTGCCCGACGGCACCCCCCTGCCCCCGGAGGTCGCCGACTGGGATCCGCCGGGTGCGGTGTTCGGCGGCCCCGACGGTCTGGAGATCATCCGCGCGGTCATCGGGACGGCTGCCGGGTTGCTGCGGTACGGCGGCTGGCTCGGGATCGAGCACGACGACAGCCATGGCACGGCCGTCCCGGAGCTGCTCGGCAGGCGCAGGGTGCTCACCGACGTCGAGGAGCACACCGACCTCGCCGGTCGCCCGCGGTTCGCCACCGCGCGGCGGCGCCCGCCACAGGGATAGGTCCGCTCTGGTCGTAGGCTCGGGGCCGTGAGTTCCACCTTCGACTGTGCCGATCCGGACGCCCGGGCCGACGGTCTCGCGGCGGCCGCCCGCGCCGTACGCGCCGGTCAGCTCGTCGTGCTGCCGACCGACACGGTCTACGGGTTGGGCTGCGATGCGTTCTCGGCCGCCGCGGTGCGTTCGCTGCTCGCCGCGAAGAACCGCGGTCCGGACATGCCGGTTCCGGTGCTCGTCGGGTCGTGGTCGACGATCGACGGGCTCGTCCTCGGCGTCCCCGCCGCGGCACGGACGTTGATCGAGGCGTTCTGGCCCGGTGGGCTGTCGCTGGTCCTGCCGCACGCGCCGTCGCTGAACTGGGACCTCGGCCTGACCAAGGGGACGGTGATGCTGCGGATGCCGCTGCATCCGGTGGCTCTTGAGCTGCTGCGCGACGTCGGGCCGATGGCGGTGTCGAGCGCGAACAAGTCCGGCGCCCCGCCCGCCGCCGACGCGGCCGAGGCGACCACCCAGTTCGGCGACCAGGTCGCGGTGTACCTCGACGGCGGCCCCTCGGGTGCGTCCGTGGCGTCGACGATCGTCGATCTCACCGCGGACGAGCCGCGGATCCTGCGTGCGGGGGCGGTGTCGTCGGCGGAGATCTCCGAGGTCCTCGGTCGCGAGATCGTCGCCGGATAGCGCGGGATCGGCCCGCTCAGGGGACGCCGACCAGGTCGGCCCACTGCTCGACGGCGGAGTCGAAGAACGCCTCGTGCCGTGCGACGACGCCGCGGGTGTGCCCGAACAGCTCGAAGCTCACCAGCCCGAACAGCGAGGTCCACACCATGATCGCGTGGGTGTTCAGGGTGGCGCCCTCGGGCAGGCCCATCCGCTCGGCGATCCCCGGTTCCAGTGTCCGCTGTGGTCCGCCCGGCTCGAGGACGTCGCCGGCGAGGCCGTCGGCCAGGATCCGGCACAGCACCTCGCCGACCCGCGACGCCGGTCCGATCGTGGTCTGCGGGGCGGTGTAGCCGGGCACCGGCGAGCCGTAGACCAGTGCGTACTCGTGCGGATGCGCCAACGCCCAGGTCCGCACGGCCCGGCAGGCCGCCCGGAACCGGGCCCGCAGATCCGCCCGCGGCACCGCGGCCTCGGCCTGCTCGACCGCGGTGCCCAGCGCGTCGTAGGCATCGAGGACCAGCCTGGTGAGCAGCTCGTCGCGGCTCGGGAAGTAGCGGTAGACGGCCGAGGAGGCCATTCCCAGCTCCCGGGCCACCGCGCGCAGCGACAGCGCGGCCGAGCCCTCGGTGGCGAGCTGGCGGCGGGCCGCCTCGGCGATCTCGCGGGTCAGTTCGGCCCGGACGCGGGCCCGCACCCCGGTTGCGGTCATGCGGCCAGTCTAGAGCAGCAGGGCGAATAGAGAGCAGTGCTCTTGACTCGGCGAGCGCTCTGGTGGACAGTGAGGCGAACCGAGAGCATTGATCACGGATTGGATGACTGCTCATGTCGCTTCACGTCATCGTCGGCGCCGGTGCGGTCGGCACCGCCACCGCCCGTCTGCTGCGCGACCAGGGGTGCGACGTCCGGGTGATCACCCGCAGCGGGTCCGGCCCCGAGGGCGTCGAGAAGGTCGCGACCGACGCGGCCGATGCCGAGCGCCTCACCGCGCTCACCCGCGGCGCGCAGACGCTCTACAACTGCGCCAACCCGCCCTACCACCGCTGGGCCACCGACTGGCCGCCGGTCGCGGCCGCCCTGCTCGGCGCCGCGGAGCGCACCGGTGCGGTGCTCGTCACCCTGAACAACCTCTACGGCTACGGCCCGGTGGACGCGCCGATGACCGAGGACACCCCGCTCGCGGCGACCGGGCTCAAGGGGCGCATCCGCAACCGGATGTGGGCGGACATGCTGGCCGCGCACGAGGCGGGCCGCGCGCGCGTCACCGAGGCCCGCGCCTCGGACTTCTTCGGCCCCGGCCCCGTCGGCACCAGCCATCTGGGGGAGTACTTCATGCCGCGCCTGCTCGCCGGCAAGCGTCCGTGGATCATCCAGGGCGATCTCGACGCGCCGCATTCATGGACCTACGTCCCGGACGTCGCGCGCACCCTGGTCGCCCTCGCGGCCGACGAGCGGGCCTGGGGCCGGGCCTGGCACGTCCCGACCGACCGGCCGGTGCCGCTGCGCACGATCGCGGCACAGGCCGCGCGCCTGGCCGGGGTGCCGGCCGGGGAGATCCTCGTCCTGCCGCACTGGGCGCTGCGCGCGATGGGGCTCGCGGTGCCGTTCATCCGGGAATTCGAGGAGGTCCGTCACCAGTTCACCCGGCCGTTCGTGCTCGACTCGGCCGCAGCCCAGGAGGCATTCGGTCTGGCCCCGACGCCCTTCGAGGAGGGGCTCGCCGCGCACGTCGAGTTCTGGCAGCGCCGACAGCGGGCCGCGGCCTGAACGTCCTGACCAGCGGGGTACCGTGAACGCCGTGAGCGAGCGGAGCGAGCGAACCATCGAACGTCGCAGTGAGCAAACCTTCTGGGGTCCGGATTTCGCCGCACTCCAGCGGCAGGATCCCGAGATCGCCGGAGTGGTGCTCGATGAGCTCGACCGCCTTCGCACCGGTCTGCAGCTCATCGCCAGCGAGAACCTGACCAGCCCCGCGGTGCTCGCCGCACTCGGCTCCACGCTGTCGAACAAGTACGCCGAGGGTTACCCGGCCCGGCGCTACTACGGCGGTTGCCAGGTGGTCGACCGGGCCGAGGACATCGGCATCGCGCGCGCCAAGGAGCTCTTCGGCGCCGAGCACGCGAACCTCCAGCCCCACTCGGGCGCGTCGGCCAACCTCGCCGCGTACGCGGCGTTCGCCAAGCCCGGCGACACCGTACTGGCGATGGACCTCAAGCAGGGCGGGCATCTCACCCACGGCAGCAAGGTCAACTTCTCCGGTCAGTGGTTCAACCCGGTGTCCTACACGGTCCGCGAGGACTCCGAGCTCATCGACTACGACCAGGTCCGCGACCTGGCTCGGCGGCACCGTCCGAAGATCATTATCACCGGCGCGACCGCGTACCCGCGGCTGATCGACTTCGCGGCGTTCCGCGAGATCGCCGACGAGGTCGGCGCGAAGCTCATGGTCGACGCGGCGCATTTCATCGGCCTGGTCGCCGGCAAGGCCATCCCGTCGCCCGTGCCGTATGCCGACGTGGTCACCGCGACCACCCACAAGGTGCTGCGTGGTCCGCGCGGCGGCATGGTGCTGTGCCGAGCGGAGCACGCCAAGGCCATCGACAAGGCGGTCTTCCCGTTCTCCCAGGGTGGGCCGCTCATGCATGCCGTCGCGGCCAAGGCCGTCGCGTTGCGGGAGGCGGCGCAGCCGGAGTACCAGGCGTACGCCAACCAGGTCATCGCCAATGCGCAGGCGCTGGCCAAGAGCCTGGAGGCCGAGGGTATGCGCGCGGTGTCCGGCGGCACCGACACCCACCTCGCGCTGATCGACCTGCGCCCGATCGGCGTCACCGGCAGCGAGGCCGAGGCCCGGTGCGATGCCGCGCGGATCACCCTGAACAAGAACTCGATCCCCTACGACCCGGCCCCGCCGATGAAGCCCTCCGGAATCCGCATCGGCTCGCCGAGCGTCACCACCCAGGGCATGGTCGAGTCGGACATGGCCGAGATCGGGTCCCTGCTCTCCCGGGCCGTCAAGGCCGAGCTGGGCACGCCGGCCGGGGACGCCGAGCTGCGCGAGGTCGCCGCGGCGGTGTCCGCGCTCGTCGCCCGCGCACCGGCCTACCCGCGCGGCTGACCGGCCGGGGAGTGCCGCCGCGGTGCCGATCCAGGCGTCCGTCGGGCTGGGGCTACCGATCCGGGAGTACCTGCTCACCGGGTTGACGGCCGCGGTGGTGACGTTCCTGCTGACCGGCCTCGTCCGGGTGCTCGCGGTCAAGCTGGGCGCGGTCGCCTGGCCGCGAGGGCGCGACGTGCACGTGATGCCCACCCCGCGCTGGGGTGGGCTGGCCATGCTCGGCGGGGTGCTCGCGGGGATCGGGCTCGCGCTGCAGCTACCCGCCCTGCGGCTGGCGTTCGCCTACTCCGACGACGTGCTCGGCGTGGTGCTGGCCGCCCTGCTGGTGGTGACAGTCGGTGCGCTCGACGACCGCTTCGAGCTCGACGCCCTCACCAAGCTGGCCGGGCAGGTCACGGCGGCCGGGGTGCTCGTGTTGTTCGGGGTGCAGTGGGCGGTCATCTGGGTGCCGTGGGGCGGCGGCGGCACCGGGATCTCCGGCTCGCTGCTCACCCTCGGCCAGCTCCAGGGCGTGCTGCTGACCGTCGTGCTCACCGTGGCCCTGGTCAACGCGATGAACTTCGTCGACGGTCTCGACGGGCTCGCCGCCGGGATCGGGCTGATCGCCGCTACGGCCACCGGGCTGTTCGCGATCGGCCTGGTGCGCCAGAACGGGAACGACCCGTGGGCGTACTCGCCCGCCCTGCTCGCGGCCGTGCTGGCCGGTGCCTGCCTCGGCTTTCTGCCGCACAACTTCAACCCTGCGCGGATCTTCATGGGCGACTCCGGCTCGATGCTGATCGGGTTGCTGCTCGCGGCGGCCACGACGGGCGCGTCGGGCCGGATTCCGATCAGCGTCACCACCGACGCAACGGATATCCTGGCGCTGTTCGCGCCGTTGATCGTGCTGGCGGCAGTCGCGTTCGTGCCGCTGCTGGACCTGCTGATGGCCGTCGTCCGGAGAACCAGGGCGGGGACGAGTCCGTTCTCGCCCGACAAGATGCATCTGCACCATCGACTGCTCGAGATCGGGCACAGTCACCGGCGTGCGGTGTTGCTGATCTATCTGTGGGCGGGCGTGCTGGCCTTCGGTGCGGTGGCGCTGGCGCTGATCGACGATCCGTTCGTCGTGTTGTGGGCGGTCGGGGCGGGGCTCGTCGTGGCCGTGCTCGCGTCCGCCATCCCGAGGGCGAGGATGCCCCAGAAATGAGGCCGAGATGAGCACTGACGGAGGTCCTGTGCAGACCCCGCCCGACCGGGCGCCGCACGTCAAGACCGTGCTGCGACTGGCCGGTTTCATGCAGCGCTACGCCGTGCTGCTCGGGGGCGTGGTCAGCGTGGTGGCGATCGTGGTGGCGGCGGTGCTGCGCGGATCGGGCGGCGCGGTCGGATCCGTCATCGGGGCGGTGATCGGGCTGGCCATCGGCGCGGTCGGCATCGTGGTCATGCGCCGCACGGCCGCGGCCACCCCGGCGGGGGTGATGATCGGCGCGCTGACGGCGTTCGCCGGGAAGTTCGTCCTGCTGCTGGTATTCCTGCTGATCTTTCGCGGGACGACGTTGTTCGACAGCCGGACGTTCGCGTTCACCCTACTGGCGGTGACGGCCGCCTGGATTGCCGGTGAAGTGATCGGATTCGTTCGCGCTAAGGTCCCCGCAGTCGATCTGTGACCGTTGCCAGGGGCGGTGCCGGATGGTGACGGTGGTCGTCGGAAAAATACCGTGATGACGATCTCTCTGCGATCTGGCTCACTCGATTTCCGGCCTTCTACACGCGATAGAGGGACGTTGGCCGGTCGCAGTGCCTCGAACGACCCCGGTTCTGGCCCACGCGGACGTCGTTCGAGGTCCTCCCAGGTAAGTGCCGATTAACGTGCCTGCTATCGTCCCCCCTGATGGAGCCGGACCAGCCGCGTGGCGGTGGGGGGCAGCCGCCACCTCCGCCCGGTGAGGCTTGGACTGCTCTGTCCCATCTCCTGTCCGGATTTCTGCTTTTCGGGGGAATCGGCTGGGGGCTGGACAAGCTGCTGGACATGCGGGTCTTCACCGTGGTCGGGCTACTGGCCGGCGGGGTTGCCTCGCTGTACCTGATCTACCTCAGGTACGTCAAGTCTTGATCATCGCGATTCTGTCGGTCCGGTTTCCGCCGGTCGGCGGAACCGGAAGGAGCACTAGGTGACCACGACGGCCACCGCCCCCGCACCGGGGTTCGAGCCCCCGGGTGTCGCGGACTTCAACCTGCCGCCCGTTTTTGGCCAGGTCACGAAGCCGGTCCTGCTGCTTGTGCTCGCCGCGATCATCATTTTCGTGGCGTTCCGCTTCACGGTGCGCAAGCCGGCTCTGGTGCCGGGCAAGGCACAGTTTCTCGGCGAGTCCTTCCACGGGATCGTCCGCAACTCGATCGCCCGGGACATGATCGGGCCGGAGTACCTCAGGTACGTCCCCTTCCTGACCACGCTGTTCGCGTTCCTCCTGGTGAACAACCTGTTCGGGATCGTTCCGCTGCTTCAGTTCCCGACGTTCTCCCACCCCGGCGTTCCCTATGCGCTCGCCGGCCTGGTGTGGCTGATCTACAACTTCGTCGGGATCAAGCATCACGGATTCGTCGGGTACATGCGGCTCTCGACGTGGCCGCCGGACGTTCCGTGGTGGGTGCGGATCATCCTCACGCCGATCGAGTTCATCTCGAACATCCTGCTGCGTCCGGTGACGCTTTCGCTGCGGCTCTTCGGCAACATGTTTGCCGGGCACCTGCTGCTGCTGTTGTTCATCCTCGGTGGCGAGTACATGCTGTTCGTCGCCGACTCGATCACCCTGAAGGTGATGGCCCCCTTCGCCTTCGGGATGGGCATCGTCTTCACCTTCTTCGAGGCCTTCGTCCAGGTGGTGCAGGCCTACATCTTCGTCATGCTCACGGCGTCGTACATCGGTGCGTCGCTCGTTGACCACCATTAGTAGCCCGACCACTTCAGACCTCTCGGAGCCGCGGGCGCCGCGGACCGGATCGAAAGGAAAAGCAACACCGTGAACATCAGCGGCAACCTCAACGTCATCGGCTACGGCCTGTCGGCCATCGGCCCCGGTATCGGTGTGGGCATCGTGTTCGCCGCCTTCATCAATGGCGTGGCCCGTCAGCCGGAGGCCCGCGGCCAGTTGCAGGGCATCGCGTTCATCGGCTTCGCGCTGTCCGAGGCGCTGGCCATTCTGGGCCTGGTGCTCGCGTTCGCGCTGGGGGGTTGATCACGCCGGACGCCGGTCCGAGGCGGAGGAGCACACACATATGACGACCACACTTCTGGCCGCGGAGACACCGAGCCCGCTCGCGCCGCATCCCATCGAGATCGTTGTCGGGCTGATCGCGTTCCTGCTGCTGCTCTGGGTGCTCAAGCGCACCGTCTTCCCGCAGTTCGAAAAGGTCTATGCCGAGCGCGTCGACAAGATCGAGGGTGGCATCAAGCGGGCCGAGGAGGCTCAGGAAGAGGCCTACGCGCTGCGCCAGCAGTACGAGGACCAGCTGGCCGGTCTGCGAGCCGAGGCGGCTCGGATCCGCGACGACGCCCGCGCCGAGGGCCAGCTGATCAAGGCCGAGCTACGGGCCCAGGCGGAGGAGGAGGCCGAGCGCATCCGTCAGCGCGGCGCCGAGCAGATCGCCGCGGCTCGTGAGCAGGTCGCCCGCCAGCTCCGCGCCGAGATCGGCGGCATCGCCGTCCAGCTCGCCGAGCGCCTGGTCGGTCGCGAGCTGTCCGCCGAGACCCGCCGGGCCGAGACCATCGATGCCTTCCTTGCCGAGCTCGATGAGCTCGCCGAGCGCCGGGAGACGACCCCGGCGGCGGGCGGGGCAGGCTGATGGCCCTCGTGCTCCAGGCGACCAGCCGGGAGTCGCTGGCCGGTCTTCGGGCTCGGCTGGACGCCTACACCGACCACGCGGGCGCGGCGGACCTCGACCGACTCGGTGAGGACCTGTTCGCCGTGACCCGGCTGCTGGTCGCCCAGCGGTCGTTGCGCCGCAACCTCTCCGACCCCGGGGCGCCGGAGTGGGCCCGCACCGGCCTGGTGCGCGACCTGCTGGGCGAGCGGATCTGTCCGCAGGCGCTCGATCTGGTCACGGCCGCCGCGGCGGTCCGCTGGTCCCGGTCGATCGACCTGGTGGAGGCGCTCGAACTGCTGGCCCGCCAGGCCGTCCTCGCGGTCGCGGAGAAGGTCGGCGGCCTCGACGATGTCGAGGATGAGCTGTTCCGCTTCGGCCGCATCCTCAACCGGGAGCCCGAGCTGACTGCGCTGCTGGCCGACGAGGGGGCGCCCGCCCAGGGCCGGGCGGCGCTGCTCGAGCGCCTGCTCGCCGGGAAAGCCTCCGTGGTCACCGCGGCCCTGCTGCGCCAGACGGTACTGACACCGCGCGGCAGGCACCTCGACCTCGCGGCCGAGGAGCTCGCCGAGCTCGCGGCGGCCCGCCGGGAGCGTTCGATCGCCCGGGTGCGCGCGTCGGCCCGGCTGGCGCCGGACCAGGAGCAGCGCCTGACCGCCTCGCTCACCCGGCTCTACGGGCGGCCGATCTCGCTGCAGATCGAGCTCGACGAGGGCCTGCTGGGTGGTCTTGTGGTCACCGTGGGCGGCGAGGTCATCGACGGAAGTGTGGCCGGACGACTGGCCGCGGCCCGCCGTACGCTGCCGAGCTGACCTGGGCTCCGCGACGAGACGTAACTGACTGATCGAGAAGAAGGAACGACGATCGCCATGACAGAGCTGACGATCTCCCCGGAGGAGATCCGGAGTGCGATCTCCAGCTACGTCTCGTCGCTGGAGACCGAGACCTCCCGCGAGGAGGTGGGCACCGTCTCCGACACCGGTGACGGCATCGCCCACGTCGAGGGCCTGCCTTCGACGATGACCAACGAGCTGCTGGAGTTCGAGGGCGGCGTCCAGGGCGTCGCGCTGAACCTGGACCAGCGCGAGATCGGTGCGGTCATCCTCGGCCAGTACGGCGGCATCGAGGAGGGCCAGCAGGTCCGCAGGACCGGCGAGGTCCTCTCGGTGCCCGTCGGGGATGCCTTCCTCGGCCGGGTCATCGACCCGCTGGGCGCCCCGATCGACGGCCTCGGCGAGATCAAGGCCGAGACCCGGCGGGTGCTGGAGCTGCAGGCCGCCACGGTGATGCAGCGCCAGAGCGTCTCCGAGCCGCTGCAGACCGGTATCAAGGCCATCGACGCGATGACGCCGATCGGCCGCGGCCAGCGCCAGCTGGTCATCGGTGACCGCAAGACCGGTAAGACCGCGGTCTGCGTCGACACGATCATCAACCAGAAGCAGAACTGGGAGAGCGGCGACCCGAAGAAGCAGGTCCGCTGCATCTACGTCGCGGTCGGCCAGAAGGGCTCCACGATCGCCGGCGTCCGGCAGTCGCTGGAGGACGCGGGCGCGTTGGAGTACACCACCATCGTCGCCGCCCCCGCCTCCGACCCGGCCGGCTTCAAGTGGCTCGCCCCCTACACCGGCTCGGCCATCGGGCAGCACTGGATGTACCAGGGCAACCACGTCCTGATCGTCTTCGACGACCTGTCCAAGCAGGCCGAGGCCTACCGTGCGATCTCGCTGCTGCTGCGCCGCCCGCCGGGCCGCGAGGCCTACCCCGGTGACGTGTTCTACCTGCACTCCCGGCTGCTGGAGCGCTGCGCCAAGCTCTCCGACGACCTGGGCGGGGGATCGATGACCGGGCTGCCGATCATCGAGACCAAGGCCAACGACGTGTCGGCCTACATCCCGACCAACGTCATCTCCATCACCGACGGCCAGGTCTTCCTCGAGTCCGACCTGTTCAACCAGGGCGTCCGGCCGGCGATCAACGTCGGAATCTCGGTGTCGCGGGTCGGTGGATCCGCGCAGATCAAGGCCATGAAGCAGGTCTCCGGATCGCTGCGGCTGGACCTGTCGCAGTACCGCGAGCTGGAGGCGTTCGCCGCGTTCGGCTCCGACCTGGACGCCGCGTCGGCCGCCGCACTGGGCCGCGGCGAGCGTCTGGTCGAGCTGCTCAAGCAGCCGCAGTACTCGCCGGTGCCGGTGCAGGAGCAGGTCGTGTCGATCTGGCTGGGCACCGCGGGCCAACTCGACACGGTCCCGGTGGCCGACATCCGCCGCTTCGAGCAGGAGTTCCTCGACCACGTGCGCCGCAACCACGAGGGTATCCTCGGTGAGATCCGCGACACCGGGAAGCTCTCCGACGAGCTCGTCGAGCGGCTGCAGGGTGTGGCGGGTGACTTCAAGCGCCAGTTCACGGCGTCCGACGGCAGCTCCGTGGTGCCGAAGGAAGCTCAGGCCGAGGCGCTGGACTCCGACGAGGTCGAGCAGGAGACCGTCAAGGTCCACAAGCCTGCCCCGACCGCGAGCTGAACGGATAACAACCGATGGCGGCACAGATCCGGGTGCTGCGGCGGCGGATCCGGTCGACGCAGTCCATCAAGAAGATCACGAGGGCGATGGAGCTCATCGCGACCTCGCGGATCGCGAAGGCGCGGGCACGGGTGCAGGAAGCCAAGCCCTACGCCGAGGAGATGACCCGAGTCCTCACCGAGCTGGCGACTCACGCGGCCCTCGACCACCCATTGCTGGTCGAGCGGGAGAACGCCAAGCGGGCCGCGGTGCTGGTCGTCACCAGCGACCGTGGTCAGTGCGGAGGCTACAACGCCAACGTGCTCAAGGAGGCCGAGCAGCTCCAGCAACTGCTGCGTGAGCAGGGCAAGCAGCCCGTGCTCTACGTGATCGGGCGCAAGGGTGTGGCCTACTACCGGTTCCGGCGCCGCCCGGTGGCGGCGTCCTGGACCGGGTTCTCCGAGCAGCCCACCTACGCCGATGCGGCGGTTGCCGCACGCACGCTCGTCACCGCCTTCATGGCGGGGCAGGACGACGCGGACGGCTCGGCCGGTCCCGATGGTGTCGAGGGCGTCGACGAGCTGCACCTGGTGTACACGCAGTTCAAGAACATGGTCACGCAGACGCCGCAGGCGCGGCGGATGGCGCCCATGGAGGTCGAGTACGCCGAGACCGAGGGAGGCGGAATCGCCTCGGAGACCGCCACCGGCGGCGCGTCGGGCGTCTCGGAGGCCGAGCAGCGGGCGGGGCACATCGCGCCGCGACCGCTGTACGATTTCGAGCCCAGCGCTGATGTGTTGTTCGACGCGCTGCTGCCCAAGTACATCGGAGCCCGCCTGTTCGCGGCGCTGCTCGAGTCGGCGGCGTCGGAGTCGGCGAACCGGCAGCGGGCCATGAAGGCCGCGACGGACAACGCGAACGAACTGATTCGTACCCTGACTCTCGAGGCCAACCAGGCCCGCCAGGCCCAGATCACCCAGGAGATCAGTGAGATCGTCGGTGGCGCCGACGCTCTCGTGAGCGCAGGAAGTGAGAACTAGATGGCCGCCGCCGTAGACAACACTGATACCCAGACGGGGACGGGCCGGGTCGTTCGGGTCACCGGCCCGGTCGTCGACGTCGAGTTCCCGCGCGACCAGGTTCCCGAGCTGTACAACGCGCTCACGGTCGAGGTGACCTTCGCCGACCTGGCCAGGACGCTGACCCTGGAGGTCGCCCTGCACCTGGGGGACAACCTGGTGCGGGCGATCTCGATGCAGCCGACCGACGGCCTCGTGCGTGGCCAGTCGGTCACCGATCTCGGCCGTCCGATCTCGGTGCCGGTGGGCGACCAGGTCAAGGGGCACGTGTTCAACGCCCTCGGGAACTGCCTCGACCAGCCCGACCTGAAGTTCACCGGCGAGCTGTGGGGCATCCACCGCACGGCGCCCAGCTTCGACCAGCTCGAGGGCAAGACCGAGATGCTGGAGACCGGCATCAAGGTCATCGACCTGCTCACCCCGTACGTGCAGGGTGGCAAGATCGGCCTGTTCGGTGGTGCGGGTGTGGGTAAGACGGTGCTCATCCAGGAGATGATCACCCGTGTCGCCAAGAACTTCGGTGGTACGTCGGTGTTCGCCGGTGTCGGTGAGCGCACCCGTGAGGGCAACGACCTCATCACGGAGATGACCGAGTCCGGCGTCATCAACGACACCGCCCTGGTGTTCGGTCAGATGGACGAGCCGCCGGGCACCCGTATGCGGGTCGCGCTGTCCGCGCTGACGATGGCGGAGTACTTCCGGGACGAGCAGAACCAGGACGTGCTGCTGTTCATCGACAACATCTTCCGGTTCACCCAGGCCGGCTCCGAGGTCTCCACGCTGCTGGGCCGGATGCCGTCCGCGGTGGGTTACCAGCCCACGCTGGCCGACGAGATGGGCGAGCTGCAGGAGCGGATCACCTCGACCCGGGGCCGGTCGATCACCTCGATGCAGGCGATCTACGTGCCCGCGGACGACTACACCGACCCGGCGCCTGCCACCACGTTCGCGCACCTGGACGCGACCACCGAGCTCTCCCGGCCGATCTCCCAGAAGGGGATCTACCCGGCCGTGGACCCGCTGAGCTCCACCTCGCGCATCCTCGACCCGCAGTACATCGGCGACGAGCACTTCCGGGTCGCGAACGAGGTCAAGCGGATTCTGCAGCGCTACGCCGACCTGCAGGACATCATCGCGATCCTCGGTATCGACGAGCTGTCCGAGGAGGACAAGCAGCTCGTCGGCCGGGCCCGCCGCATCGAGCGGTTCCTGTCGCAGAACCTGCTGGTCGCCGAGCAGTTCACCGGTCAGCCGGGTTCGACGGTCCCGCTCAAGGAGACGCTCGAGGCCTTTGACAAGATCGCCAAGGGTGAGTTCGACGACGTCCCCGAGCAGGCGTTCTTCCTCTGCGGTGGCCTCGACGACCTCGAGAAGAACCGTAAGAAGCTGCTGGGCTGAGTTGACGGGATTCTGGGCATCATGGCGGAGATAACGGTCGAGGTCGTCGCGGTCGAGCGGCGCCTCTGGTCGGGCGAGGCGAACTTCGTCTTCGCCCGCACCACCGAGGGCGAGGTGGGTGTACTGCCCGGCCACGAGCCGCTGCTCGCGCAGCTCGAGCACGCCGGTGTGGTGCGCATCGACACGATCGACGCCAGATCGATCACCATGGCGGTACACGGCGGGTTCATTTCGATCACCCCTGACCAGGTGACGATTCTGGCCGAGTACGCCGAGTTCGCCGACGAGATCGATGTGGCGCGGGCGCGTGCGGCGCTGGACAAGGCCGACACGTCCGCGCCCGAGGGCGCGGCGGCCCGGGCGAGGGCCGAGACGCGGCTGAGGGCTGCCGAAGCGGCTTCGGCTTAGCGGGAGCGCGCAGTGGGATCCCTCGCGATCATCGTCGAGATCCTGCTGCTGCTCGCCTGTCTGCTGCTGTGTTGGCTCGCCATCCGGCGGGTCCGGCTCATGCGGGGCGGCGGTGTGGACGTGTGTCTGCGCCGCCGCCCCGCTGTTTCCCGTGACAGCCTCGCCGGCTGGCACTTCGGGGTGGGCCGCTACCGTGGCGACGAGTTCGCCTGGTACCGGCTCACCAGCTTCCGCCTCGGTCCGACGGTGCGCATCGACCGCACCGGACTGGAGATCGTCGATCGGCGGGCCCCCACGGCTGAGGAGCACTACGCGATTCCCCCGTCGTCGACGGTGCTGCGCTGCCGTACCGACGGCGAGGAGATGGACCTCGCGATGACACCCGGGGTGCTCACCGGCTTCCTGTCCTGGTTGGAGGCCAGCCCCCCGGGCCGCACCACCGGCTACCGCCAAGCCTCCTGACCCTTCCCCGCGAGTCGGGGTATTTCCGCGACCGAGTCGGGGCCGGCAGGAACGGCAACGCCCGTTCGCGAGCCCGCCGTCCGGTTCCCTCCGGCTACGTGGACCCGCCCGGCTGCCACAGGACGTCGCCGTCGGGGTTGGCGACCCGGCCGAGGATGAACAGCAGGTCCGAGAGCCGGTTGAGGTACTTCGCGGTCAGCGGGTTGGTGTGTTCGGGATCGACCTCGAGCAGGGTCCACACCGAGCGCTCCGCCCGCCGGGTGACCGTGCGCGCGACGTGCAGATGGGCGGCGCCCGGCGTGCCGCCGGGCAGGATGAACGACGTCAGCTTGGGCAGGTCGGCGTTGAACTGGTCACACCAGCCCTCCAGACGCTCCACGTAGCCCTCGGTGACGCGCAGCGGTGGATACTGCGGATTCTCGACGATCGGCGTGCACAGGTCGGCACCGACGTCGAACAGGTCGTTCTGCACCTGCCGCAACGGCACGAGGATGGCCTCGGCGAGCTGCCCCACGGTGACCGCGACGCCGACGGCGGCATTGGCTTCATCGGTGTCGGCGTAGGCGGCGAGCCGCGGATCGGTCTTGCGCACCCGGCTGAAGTCGCCGAGCGCGGTCGTCCCGTCGTCACCGGTCTTGGTGTAAATCCTGGTCAGGTGCACGGCCATGGCATGACGGTAGCGCGGGCGCTCGGCGGTCAAGAGACGCCGAGACTCGCGACACACCGCGACTCGCGCTCGGAAATACCCCGACTCGCGCTCGGAAATACCGCGACTCGCGGGGAGGGGTGGGGAGTGACGGGTGGCGGGCCCGATACCGTCGGCTTCTGTGGTGGAGCATTTCGCGGTCCGCGGTGGCGTTCGGCTCGTGGGTTCGGTCGACGTCGTCGGGGCGAAGAACAGCGTGCTGAAGCTGATGGCGGCCGCGTTGCTCGCGGAGGGGACGACGACGATCACCAACTGCCCCGAGATCCTCGACGTTCCGCTGATGGCCGACGTGCTGCGGAGCCTCGGCTGCGACGTCCGGGTCGAGGGCGGCACCGTCACCATCGACGTTCCGGCCGTGCTCAGCGCGCAGGCGGACTACCGTCCGGTGTCCAAGCTGCGGGCCTCGGTCTGCGTCCTCGGGCCGCTCGTCGCCCGTTGCCGGCGTGCGGTGGTGCCGTTGCCCGGCGGGGACGCCATCGGCTCCCGGCCGTTGGACATGCACGCCTCCGGGCTGCGCAAACTCGGTGCGACCACCGAGATCGAGCACGGTCGGGTGGTCGCGCAGGCCGAGCATCTGCGCGGCGCGCAGATCTGGCTCGACTTCCCCAGCGTCGGGGCGACCGAGAACATCCTCATGGCCGCGGTTCTCGCCGACGGCGTGACCGTCATCGACAACGCCGCGCGCGAGCCCGAGATCGTCGACCTCTGCACGATGCTGCAGCGCATGGGGGCCAAGATCGAAGGCGCTGGTTCCTCGACGTTGACCGTGTACGGCGTCTCCGGCTTGCAGCCGACCGAGCATCGCGTCATCGGTGACCGCATCGTCGGAGCCACCTGGGCGTTCGCCGCGGCCATGACCCGAGGCGAGGTCGAGGTGCGCGGCGTCGACCCACACCACCTCGATCTGGTGCTGGACAAGCTGCGCAGCGCCGGCGCCCACACCGAGATCCGGGTCGACGGGTTCACCGTGGCGATGGAGAACAGGCCGCGGGCCGTCGACTTCGTCACGCTGCCCTACCCGGGCTTTGCCACCGATCTGCAGCCGATGGCGATCGCCCTCTCGGCGGTCGCCGACGGCACCTCCATGATCACCGAGAACGTGTTCGAGGCACGCTTCCGGTTCGTCGACGAGATGGTGCGTCTCGGCGCGGACGCCCGGACCGACGGCCATCACGCGGTTCTCCGCGGCGTCGAACGGCTCTCCAGCGCGCCGGTGTGGGCCAGCGACATTCGGGCCGGGGCGGGGCTGGTCCTTGCCGGGCTCTGCGCCGACGGCGAGACCGAGATCTGGGACATCGAGCACATCGACCGTGGCTATCCACGGTTCGTGGAGAACCTGCGCGCGCTGGGCGCGGATATCGAGCGGTTGAGCACCGAGCCCGACCGGTAGGTGTCCTGCGGGAGGAAGCCGCGGATGTGTACCTGATGTCCGGCTGCCTCGCCGTCGAGCCCGGCCGAAGCCGGGGAACCGGCTACTCCCGAGGGCCCCGGCTGAGCACCACCTTGGCGTCGACGACATCGGCGGGGAATACCAGCAGCCGGTAGCCCTCCTCGGTGCCGCCGAAGCCGATGGTGGAACGGATCCCAGCGCCGTTCAGGCGGGACCGCAGCAGCTGCGCCGCCGACTCCGTCGGCACCCGGGAGACCTCCTGAAGCAGGCCGTGGCCGGTGGGGTCGTCCGGATCGTGGTGGGGCGGGTCGGGCAGTGACCCGCTCGTGCCGTATGCCCAGCGCAGCACGACGACGAGTAGGCCGATCCCGACCAGGGTGGCGAGGAACTCGTACAGGCCGAGCGGGACCATCGGACAATTGTGAGCCAATCGGCGCGGACCGGGCTTCCTTCTGGATCGGTCCGTCGCATACTTTCCCGAGTAAGGTGCGTACTTTTCCACTCGCACGATCGTCGCGGCAGCCGTGGCTACCGGCCAGTACGATCAGTCGATCCTTGATGGCGGAGGTGTCCGGTGCCGTACCCGACCGACCGTGAGCGTGACCGACCCTGGGTGATCCGGACCTATGCCGGGCATTCCTCGGCGGAGCGCTCGAACGCCCTCTACCGGCGCAACCTCGCCAAGGGACAGACCGGCCTGTCGGTGGCGTTCGATCTGCCCACCCAGACCGGTTACGACCCCGACGATCACCTCGCGAAGGGTGAGGTCGGCAAGGTCGGGGTCCCGGTGGCGCATCTCGGTGACATGCGCGCGCTGTTCGACGGCATCCCGATGGCCGAGGCGAACACCTCGATGACGATCAATGCGCCGGCGATGTGGCTGCTCGCGCTCTACGTGGCCGTTGCCGACGAGCACGGGGCCGACCGGGCCAAGCTGGCCGGCACCACACAGAACGACATCGTCAAGGAGTACCTGTCCCGCGGGACCTACGTCTTCCCGCCCGGGCCGAGCATGCGGCTGATCACCGACATGATCGCCTGGTCGGTCACGAACATGCCGCGGTGGAACCCGATCAACATCTGCAGCTACCACCTGCAGGAGGCGGGCGCCACGCCCGCGCAGGAGCTGGCCTACTCGCTGTCCACCGCGATCGCGGTGCTCGACTCGGTGCGTGATTCGGGGCAGGTCCCGCCTGCGAAGTTCGGCGACGTCGTCGGTCGGATCTCCTTCTTCGTCAACGCCGGCCTGCGCTTCGTCGAGGAGATGTGCAAGATGCGCGCCCTCGGGCGGCTCTGGGACGAGATCACGGCCGAGCGCTACGGCGTGACCGATCCCAAGCAGCGTCGGTTGCGCTACGGCGTGCAGGTCAACTCGCTGGGGCTCACCGAGGCCCAGCCGGAGAACAACGTGCAGCGGATCGTGCTGGAGATGCTCGCGGTGACGTTGTCCCGTGACGCTCGAGCCCGCGCCATTCAGCTACCCGCATGGAACGAGGCGCTGGGCCTGCCGCGGCCCTGGGACCAGCAGTGGGCGCTGCGGATGCAGCAGGTGCTGGCCTACGAGACCGACCTGCTCGAGTACGAGGACCTCTTCGAGGGCTCACGCGTCGTCGAGGCGAAGGTCGCGGAGCTCATCGACGCCGCCCGCGCCGAGATCGATCGGGTCCAGGAGATGGGCGGCGCGGTCGCGGCGATCGAGTCGGGCTATATGAAGGGCGAGCTGGTGTCGTCGCTGGCCGAGCGGCGGCGGCGGATCGAGTCCGGTGAGGATGTCGTCGTCGGGGTCAACAGGTTCGAGACGACCGAGCCCAGCCCGCTGCAGGCCGAGGGCACGCGGGCGATCGAAACCGTCGACCCGCAGGTGGAGGCCGCCGCGATCGAGGCGGTCCGGCGGTGGCGCGCCGAGCGGGACAACACCGCGGTCGAGGCGGCGCTGGCCGGGCTGCGTGAGGCGGCCAAGACCGACGCCAACCTGATGGAGGCCTCGATCGTGTGCGCGAAGGCCGGCGTGACGACGGGGGAGTGGGCCGGGGCGATGCGTGAGGTGTTCGGGGAGTTCCGGGCGCCGACGGGGGTCTCCGCCGCCGTCGCCTCCGGAGAGGCCGCCACCGAGATCGCCGCGGTGCGGGAGCGGGTGCGCGCCACCGGGGACGAGATCGGTGCCCGGTTGCGGATGCTGGTGGGCAAGCCGGGGCTCGACGGGCACTCCAACGGCGCCGAGCAGGTCGCTGTGCGCGCCCGCGACGTCGGCTTCGAGGTCATCTACCAGGGCATCCGGCTGACCCCCGGGCAGATCGTGGCGGCCGCGGTGCAGGAGGGCGTGCACGTGGTCGGGCTGTCGGTGCTGTCCGGCTCGCACCTCGAGGTGGTTCCCGCGGTGGTCGAGGGCCTGCGCGCCGCCGGCGCCGATGATGTCCCGGTGGTCGTTGGCGGGATCATCCCGCCGGAGGACGCGGTGGCGTTGCGGGACAGGGGGGTCGCCGCGGTGTTCACGCCGAAGGACTTCCAGCTCACCGAGATGATGGCCGACATCGTCTCGCTGATCCGGTCGGCGCACGGCCTTCGTTGATCCGGTCCACAACCTCCAGCTGGGTCGTTACGGTCTGATTACGACCTGACAGCGAAGATCGCCGAATGTGCTGGGTCCCCATAGTTTCGGACCACTCGCCGGGCACGGGCGTGCGAGTATCGCTCGTCGTGCCAACGGTGAGCGGTACCAACAGCACGACTGACGTCTGGGGATCAGATCAATGGCCGAACGTGTCTGGAGCCGGCGCGAGTTCTTCCGACGAACCGCGGTGGCGGGTGCCGTGGTTCTGGGGGGCCCCGCACTGATATCGGCGTGTACGACGACCGGTGGGGGTAGCGGCAGCACCCTGGAGAACGCACGAAGCGCTGGAACGATCAAGGTCGGTATCGCCAACGAGGCGCCCTACGGCTTCACCGACAGCACCGGAAAGGTCACCGGTGAGTCGGTGGAGGTGGGCCGCGCGGTGCTCACGGCGCTGGGCATCAACGAAATCCAGGCCACCACCGTGGAGTTCGGGTCGCTCATCCCCGCGCTCAACGCGCGCCAGTTCGACATGGTCACCGCGGGAATGTTCATCAATCCGGAGCGCTGCGCCAACGCGGCGTTCTCCGCACCCGACTACACCGCCCCGACCGCGTTCCTGGTGCCCGCCGGCAACCCGAAGGGCGTCGCCACCTTCGAGGACATCAGGACCAAGAACCTGCGGCTCGCGGTGCTCAGCGGCGCGGTGGAGCAGGGTTACGCGCAGAACAGCGGCGTGCCCGATAGCCAGATCCAGGTGCTCGACACCCAGAACACGATGCTGCAGGCCATCACGGCGGGCCGGGCCGACGCCGCCGCGCTCACCAACATCTCGCTCAACGACCTGGTGCAGCGCAACCCCGGCGCCGGTGTCGAGGTCACCGAGGGCTTCTTCCCGGTCATCGACGGGAAGGAGGCGATTTCGGCGGGGGCGTTCGTGTTCCGCAAGGGCGACGAGCAGTTCGTCGACGCGTTCAACGTCGAACTGAAGAAGCTGCACGACAGCGGTCGGTGGCTGGAGATCGTCCGGCCGTTCGGGTTCACCGAGGACAACCTGCCGAAACCGGAGGTGACCACCGAACGGCTCTGCTCGGGAGCCTAGGCCGATCATGGAGAACCTGCCGCGGATCGTCGAGGTCCTGCTGGAGGGGTTGCCCGAGACCGTGATCGCCACGCTCGGGGGCATCGCGCTGACGATCGTGCTGTCGCTGGCCGCGGGGCTCGGCCTGCTCTCCCGCCACCGCGCGGTCCGGGTACCGGTACGGATCTACGTCGAGGGATTCCGCGGCACCTCCGAGGTCGTCCAGCTGTTCTGGATCTACTTCGTGCTGCCGGTCCTCGTCGGTATCCAGCTCCTGCCCCTGTTCGCGGGCGTGATCGTGCTGGGGCTCAACCACGGTGCCTACGGCGCGGAGATCGTCCGCGGCGCGGTTCAGTCGGTGCCGAGGGCACAGTACGAGGGCGCGATCGCGCTGAACCTCAGCCCGGCGCAGCGGATGCGCCGGGTGATCCTGCCGCAGGCGGTCGTGGAGATGCTCCCGCCGTTCAACAACCTGTTCATCCAGCTGCTGAAGTCGACCGCGCTGCTCTCGTTCATCGTTGTCGCCGACGTCACCGAGCGCGGCGTGCAGGTCCTGGTGCCCAACTACGGATCCGACATCGTGCTGATCTTCGTGGTGATGTTGCTGATCTATCTCGTGCTGGCGGTGCTCATCACGCTGGTGATGCGGTTGGCCGAGCGGGTGGCGGCGCGCAGGGTCGGGCGACGGCCGTCCGGGCGGGTCCGCGAGACGGCGACGGTACGGGCCCGCTGATGCCGCTCTGGGACTGGAACTACGCCATCTCGATCCTGCCCGAGCTGCTGCGCGCCCTCGTCGTCACGATCGAGATCACGCTGCTCGGCTCGCTGGTTGCGATGCTGCTCGGGCTGCTCATCGCGGTGGTGCGCCGGCTCCGCATCCCGGTGGTCGACCATGTGCTGTGGGCGTTCGTGGAGTTCATCCGGTCCACGCCGTTGCTGGTCCAGGTGTTCTTCCTGTTCTTCGTGCTGCCGCAGTTCGGGATCGTGCTCAGTGCGTTCGTGGTGGGCGTGATCGCGTTGGGCGTGCACTACGCGACCTACACCTCGGAGGTGTACCGTGCCGGCATCGACGCGGTCCCGCCAGGGCAGTGGGAGGCGGCCACCGCGCTCAGCCTGCCGCGGCGGCGCACCTGGACCGGGGTGATCCTGCCGCAGGCCGTTCCCCGGGTGCTGCCGGCGCTGGGCAACTACGTGATCTCCATGTTCAAGGAGGTTCCGCTGTTGCTGGGCATCGGGGTGATCGAGGTGGTCAACAAGGCGAAGGAGATTTCGTCGGAGACATTCCGGGCCACGGAGCCCTACACCATCGCCGGGCTGCTGTTCCTGTTGCTCAGCTACCCGGCCTCGATGCTGGTTCGACGACTGGAGCGCCGCCGTGCCCCCACCTGAGGCAACAATCACCGCCGAACCGATGATTGTCTTCGACGGCGTCGTCAAACGGTTCGGTAGTCATGTCGTGCTCTCCGAGCTGGACTTCACGGTCGCGCCAGGCGAGCACGTAACTCTGATCGGGCCGTCCGGATCGGGTAAGACGACGATCCTGCGGCTGCTCATGACCCTCGAGAAGGTGAACGCCGGGACGATCCATGTGGGCGGCGAGTGCCTCTCGCACATGCGCAGGAACGGCCGGCTCGTGCCGGCCGACGAGAAGCATTCCCGCACGGTGCGACGCCGTATCGGGATGGTGTTCCAGCAGTTCAACCTGTTTCCGAACATGACGGTGCGGGGCAACCTGATCGAGGCGCCGACCCGGGTGCTCGGCCTGTCCAAGGAGGAGGCCAACGCCCGCGCCGTCGACCTGCTGGAGCTCGTCGGGTTGAGCGAGAAGATCGACGCGCACCCGACGCAGCTGTCCGGCGGTCAGCAGCAGCGGGTTGCCATCGCCCGAGCCCTGGCGATGCGGCCCGACGTGCTGCTGCTCGACGAGGTGACCTCGGCGCTGGACCCCGAACTCGTCGCCGGCGTGCTCAAGCTGCTGCACAACATCGCTGAGACCACCGACATCACCATCCTGTGCGTGACCCACGAGATGGGTTTCGCCCGGGACTTCTCGCATCGGGTGATGATGTTCGACGGCGGCCGGGTGATCGAGGACGCACCTCCCGAGGAGCTGTTCACTCAGCCTCAGGAGCAGCGGACCAAGGACTTCCTGCGGGCGGTGCTGGACCGGCACTGACTCCGAGACGGTCTCCTCGCCCGGTCCGAGCGCCCTAGTCGGGCCACACGGCGCGGCGCTTCTCCAGGAACGCCGCCATGCCCTCCTTGGCTCCCGCCGCCTGCGACATCGACGCCATGACCTCGACGGCGATGCCGTAGGCGTCGGCCTCGGGCCGGTCGAGCTGGGCGTAGAGGGTCTGCTTGCCGACGCCCTTGCTCAGCCGGCTGCCTCGGGTTGCTCTGGCGAGCAGCTCATCGACCCGAGCGTCGAGTTCCGCGTCCGGTACCACGTAGTTGATCAGTCCCCATTCGGCGGCGGTGCGGGCGTCGATGGGATCGCCGGTCAGCGCGAGCTCCATGAGCCGCTTGCGGCCGATGTTGCGCGCGACCGGGACAGCCGGGGTGTGGCAGAACCAGCCGCCCTTGCCTCCGGGGAGGGCGAACGCGGCCGACTCCGCCGCAACCGCCAGGTCACAGCTGGCGACGAGCTGGCAACCGGCCGCGGTGGCCAGGGCCTGGACCCGGGCGATGACGACCTGGGGGACCGACTCGATCGTGCGCATCACCTTGGTGCACAGCGTGAGCAGGTCGCGTACGCCGGCGAGATCGCGGGCGGTCACGTCGGCGAAGTCGTGGCCGGCGGAGAACGCCTTGCCTTCGGCGGCGAGCACGATACCGCTCGCGCTGCTGCGCCCCGCGTTCTCGAATGCATCGAGCAGTTCGAGCAGATGGGCCTCGGAGAGCGCATTCCGCCGTTCGGGTCGGTTCATCGTGATCCGCACGATATCGGCGTCGTGCTTGACCAGGAGATTCTCGTAGTCGCCCATGGCCCTTACGGTACGCCTCGGTTCGCGGGCCTCCCGGTCCCCAGGTGACCGTTCGACGGGACGGGTACCCGGGTCCGCGTTGGCGGTCGACCCCGGCGATCTCAGGTGGCACCAGAGCTGCCCGACTCCAGCCCGCCCCGTGAGTGCGTAACAGTGTTCTAACACTGTTACGCACTCACGGCTCAGTAGGACCTGGGCAGACCCAGCGTGTGCTGAGCGATGTAGTTGAGGATCATCTCTCGGCTAACCGGGGCGATGCGGGCGGTACGCACCGCGCCGAGCAGCGTCCCCACGCCGTACTCGACCGACATCCCGTTGCCGCCGTGCGTCTGGACCGAGGCATCGACGGCGTGGATCGCGGCTTCGGCGGCGGCGTACTTGGCGATGTTGGCGGCCTCGCCGGCGGCCGTGTGGTCGCCGGCGTCGTAGAGCCAGGCCGCCCGCATCGTGGCCAACCGCGCCAGCTCGACCTCGATATGCGCCTGGGCCAGCGGATGTGCGATGGCCTGATGGCTGCCGATCGGCGCGCCCCAGACGTTGCGCGACCGGGCGTATTCGGTCCCCTTGCGCAGTGCATAGCGAGCCAGCCCGTTCGAGTAGGCCGCGACCGTGATCCGTTCCGGGTTCAGGCCTGCGAACAGCGCCGTCAGCCCGGCCTCCGCGCCGCCGACCAGCGCGTCGTCCGGGAGCAGGGCGTCGTCGAAGAAGACGGTGAACTGGCGCTCCGGGCTGGTGATCGCCATATCGATCGGCTGGTAGGTCATGCCCGGGGTGCCGGCCGGGACGATGAACATCGCGGGCCGTAGGGCGCCGGCAACATGGCCGTCTCCCGGTGCGTCCGCGAGCCGCGCGACGACCAGCGTCGCGTCGGTCTCGTCGACCCCGGAGATGTAGTACTTGTGCCCGGACAGCAGCCAGCTTCGGCCGTCCGGGCCGCGGCGGGCGGTCGTGCTGATCCGGTGCGAGTTGGAGCCCGCATCCGGCTCGGTGATCGCGAACGACATTCTCGTGCGTCCGGTCGCGAAGCCGGGAAGCCAGCGTTCGCGCTGTTCGGCGGTGCCGGCCGTGGCGATCACGGTCGCCGCGATGGCCGGGGAGACGACGATGAGCAGCAGCGGGCAGCCTGCTGCGGCGATCTCCTCGGCCACGATCGACAGTTCGACCATCCCCGCTCCGCCGCCACCGTACTCGGTGGGGACGGCGAGCCCCAGGTATCCCGCCTCGGCCGCCTCGGCCCACAGTTCGGTCGTCTTCTCCCCGGCCCTGACCTTGGCAAGGAGGTAGTCGTGGCCGTACCCCGCCGCCATCCGAGCCACCGACGAGCGAAGCAACCGCTGCTCGTCGGTCTCACGGAAGTCCACGTCATGCCTCCGGGCTGCCACCTCGATCGGGCGGGCTCGTCGGCAGGATTCCGGGGCGGGAACGGACCGTCAAGACTGCCGGCCGTGGAGCAGCAACAGCAGATAGGCCGCGAGACTCTGCGCGTCGACGATTGTTGACCGCCGCACCATCGCCTCGAACTCGGCGGTGGTGAACCACCGGGTCCGCATGTCCTGCTCGGTGTGCTCGCGCGCAGGCCGTCCCTCGGTCAGCTCGGTGGCCAGGAAGACGTGCGCGCGCTGGCTCGACATCCCCGGCGCCACATCGAGGTCCCCGAGCGGCTCGATCCGGCCCGCTGACAGCCCTGTCTCCTCCCGCAGCTCCCTGGCCGCGAGCGCAACCGGGTCGACCTGGGCCCGGTCCGGCGCGGTACCCATCGGGAACTCCCAGCGGCGCGCCCCGACGGGGTAGCGCAGCTGTTCGACGAGGAGGAACTGGTCGTCCCGGTGGGGAATGACGACCGCCGCTGTCGGTTTATCGATCACGCCGAAGATGCCCTCGGTGCCGTCGGGCCGGCGGATCCCGTCCTCGCGAACGGTCATCCAGGGGTTCGCGTACACCGTGCGGCTACGGATCGTCTCCACGCCCTCTACCGTGCCCTGCCCGCGGGAGCGGTGGTGTCGCGGGGCGAGGTCCGCCGGCGTGGGGAGGTCATCGCGGCCGGATCCCGTCGCTGGAGCCAAGTAGGCTCCGTGCGGTGCGCCTCGTCATCGCTCGCTGCCAGGTCGACTACATCGGCCGTCTCACCGCCCACCTGCCGATGGCGCCCCGGCTGTTGCTCGTGAAGGCCGACGGGTCGGTCTCCGTGCACGCCGACGACCGTGCCTACAAGCCGCTCAACTGGATGAGCCCGCCGTGCTGGCTGGAGGAACAGCCGGGGGTCTGGACGGTGCGCAACAAGGCCGACGAGTCCCTGATCATCACGATCGACGAGGTGCTGCACGACTCGAGCCACACCCTCGGGGTGGATCCGGGGCTGGTGAAGGACGGCGTTGAGGCGCATCTGCAGGAGCTGCTCGCGGCACACCCGGGCGTTCTCGGCGAGGGCTATACGCTCGTCCGCCGCGAGTACATGACCGCCATCGGCCCGGTCGACCTGTTGTGCCGAGACGCGGACGGCCGCAGTGTCGCCATCGAGGTCAAGCGGCGCGGCGAGATCGACGGCGTCGAGCAGCTCACCCGCTATCTCGAACTGATGAATCGCGACCCGCTGCTCGCCCCGGTCACCGGGGTGTTCGCCGCCCAGCAGATCAAGCCGCAGGCGCGGACCCTGGCCGAGGACCGAGGGATCCGCTGCGTCGTTGTCGACTACGACGAGCTGCGCGGGGCGGAGTCCGACGATCTCCGGTTGTTCTGACCGCGGTCGGGTCGTGACGCGGCCGGGGAACCCCCGAACTCATCCGCACCCGTGAGCGCGGAACGGTGTTCGAGCGCTGGTGCGCACGCACGGGGCAGATGTGCAAGGTGTTTCACGCGACATGCGTGGTATGTCGATCGCCCAGGGTGGGAGGATCGCGCGCAGCACATGTCGGCGGGACAGCGGGAGGCAGCGTGTCACGAGAGTTCCGGACAGTCGGTGTCGTCGGGATGGGCACGATGGGTGCCGGAATCGCTGAGGTGTTCGCGCGAAGCGGCCTGCGCGTGATCGTGGCGGAGCTGGACGAGAGCGCGATTGCTCGGGGGCGGGCGCATGTGGAGACCTCCGCCAGGCGGGCCATCGAGCGGGGCAAGATGACCGGCGAGGCCGCCGCCGAGCTGGTCGACCGGATCGTCACGACCACGTCGCTGGCCGATCTGGCCGAGGTCGACCTCGTCGTCGAGGCGGTGCCGGAAAACCTGGAGCTCAAGGCGTCGATCTTCGCCGAGCTCGACAAGGTGGTGCGACCGGACGTCGTCATGGCGTCGAACACCTCGGCGTTGTCGATCACCGAGTTGTCGGTGCGCACCGGGCGGCCCGGCAAGGTCATCGGGATGCACTTCTTCAACCCGGCGCCGGTGCTGAAACTCGTTGAGCTGGTCCGCACCGTCGTCACCGAGCCGGACGTCATCGAGGACCTGCGCGCTTTCACCGAGAGCCTGGGCAAGGTGCCGGTCGTGATCCGTGACCGGGCCGGGTTCATCGCCAACGCGCTGCTGTTCGGCTATCTCAACCATGCCGCGCGGATGTACGAGTCGCAGTACGCCAGCCGGGAGGATCTCGACGCCGCCATGCGTTACGGCTGCGGCTACCCGATGGGTCCGCTGGCGCTGCTGGACCTGATCGGGCTCGACACCGCCTACGAGATCCTCGACACGATGTACCGCCAGTCGCGCAACCAGATGCACGCGCCGACTCCGTTGCTCAAGCAGATGACCACCGCCGGCCTGCTCGGCCGCAAGAGCGGGCGTGGCTTCTACACCTACGAGCAGCCGCATTCGTCGAAGGTCGTGCCGGACTCCGCCACCCCCGTGAGCACCGCTGGGGACGACGTGGCGGTGCGCGATGTCGCGCGCGTCGGCGTCGTCGGCACCGGGACGATGGCCAGCGGGATCGTCGAGGTCCTGGCCAGGGCCGGACTCGATGTCATCGTGCGTGGACGTAGCGACTCCAGGGTCGCGTCGTCGATCTCCGGCATCCGCAAGTCGCTGGACAAGGCCGTCGTGCGCGGCCGGGTCACGGAGCAGGAGCGGGACGCCACGCTCGGCCGGATCACGGGAACGACGCGGCTCGAGGACTTTGCCGATGTCGACCTGGTCGTCGAGGCGATCGCCGAGGAGATCGACCTCAAGCGTGCGGTGTTCGCCGCCCTCGACGAGGTCTGCAAGCCGGGCGCGATCCTCGCGACGACCACGTCGTCGCTTCCGGTGATGGAATGCGCCGCCGCGACCACCCGACCGGCCGACGTCCTCGGCCTGCACTTCTTCAATCCGGCACCGGTGATGAAGCTCGTCGAGGTCGTTTCGACGATCACGACCGCGCCCGACGTGGCCGCCACCGGGCTCGCGCTGTGCGAGCGGCTGGGGAAGGTGCCGGTGTCCTGCCGCGATCGGGCCGGCTTCATCGTCAACGCGCTGCTGTTCCCCTACCTCAACGACGCGGTGAAGATGCTCGAGGCGCACTACGCGACCGTCGACGACATCGACGCCGCGATGAAGACGGGGTGTGCGCTGCCGATGGGGCCGTTCGAGTTGCTCGATGTGGTCGGTCTCGACGTTGCGCTGGCGATCGAGCGGTCGCTGTTCCAGGAGTTCCGCCAGTCCGGGTTCGCTCCCGCGCCCCTGCTCGAGCACCTGGTCACGGCGGGTCGGCTCGGGCGCAAGGTCGGGCACGGTTTCCGCGACTACAACGGGCGCTGACAGAGTTCTGTGCCGTGCCCCGCTCGAACCCGCCCCGCCGCCGACCGCACGTTCCGCTGCGGTCCGCGGCGATCACCCGAACCCACAGCGGTGCCGACGGCGACTGGCTCGTACGCAGTGTGCCCGGCTCAGCCTCGCTGAAGGACTATCGCTGTCCCGGCTGTGACCAGGTGATTCCTGCTGGGACGGGACATGTCGTGGCCTGGCCGGCCGGGGAGTACGGCTCGGTCGAGGACCGCAGGCACTGGCATGCACCGTGCTGGGACGCACGGGAGCGACGGCGGCCGGGGCGTCGTCGCCGGTAGGACATGGCTGTGAGTGCGTAACAGTGTTAGAACACTGTTACGCACTCACAGGGGGGCTTCATCGGGAAGTTCGGCGAGTTCGTTCCCGATGGTGCGGTCGATCACCGCGCGGGCCGTGCCCAACTGCTCCACGATTCGGCTGCGCAACGTCGTCAGCTCGGCCAGCCGACGCTCCGCCTCGCTCACGATCCGGGTGGCCTCGGCCGTGGCCTCGGTGATCTTGCGGCGGGCCTCGGCGTGCGCCTCCTCCTTGACCCGGGCCGCCTCGCGGCGGCCCTCGGCGAGGTGGGCTTCCAGTTCGGCGAGGGCCTCGGTGCGACGGGCGTCCATCGCGAGGACGAAGTCCTCCTCGATCGTCGCCCGCTCGTTCGCGGCCTCCGTCCACAGCCGCGACCGTTCGGCCTGCGCCTCGGCGGCGGCACGGGCCAGCTCGTTCTCGACCTCGGCGCGACGACGCTCGATCGCCTGCTCGGCGGCCTTACGCCGGATCTCCAGCTCGGTGCCTTGGGTGCGGGTCCGCGCGTTCATCTCCTTCGCGCGGGCCTCCGCGTCCGCAATGATCGCGTTGGCCTTCTGCTCAGCCTGACGCAGCCGCGCGGACGTCTCGCTCTCGGTCTGGCTGCGCATGTCCGCAACCTCGTCCTCGGCGAGCCGGAGCATGAACCGTAGCCGCTCGCTCATGCCCTCGACGCTCTGCGGCGGCGCGGACAGCTTGCGGATCTGCAGGCGCAGCGCCTCCGCTCGGCTGCGTTCCTCGTCGAGCTCACGGGCGAGCTGTGCGACCTGGTTGACCGCCGCGTCGCGATCGGCCGTCAGCAGACGGATCTCGGTGTCGAGCCGGCGCAGGTGGCTGTCGACCTGGGCCTGGTCATAGCCCCGTCGAGCGATGGAAAAACCGGCTTCGGACGCGAACGTGTCCAGATTCCCGGTCATGAGCCTCACCGTACCTGCTGGTCCCCGTCGCGACGCGAACGTCGCCGGTGGCGACCCTCACCTCGGCGATTCGGCGGTCCAACCCACGACGGTCAGACACCGCGGAACCGGTTGATCGCCTCGAGGCACCGCCCGCGCTTGCCGGTGTCGGTGACGCCCAGCCCCTCCCGCGGCGCGAGGCAGAGCACGCCGACCTTGCCCTGGTGGGCGTTGTGGTGGACATCGTGCGCGGCCTGACCGGTCTCGGCGAGCGGGTAGACACGCGACAGTGTCGGGTGGATGAGGCCCTTGCTGATGAGCCGGTTGGCCTCCCAGGCCTCGCGATAGTTCGCGAAGTGCGAGCCGACGATCCGCTTGAGGTTCATCCACAGGTAGCGGTTGTCGTACTGATGCTCGTAGCCCGACGTCGAGGCGCAGGTGACGATCGTGCCGCCCTTACGTGCGACGTAGACGCTGGCACCGAAGGTCTCCCGGCCGGGATGTTCGAAGACGATATCGGGGTCGTCGCCGCCGGTCAGCTCGCGGATCTTCGAGCCGAACCGCTTCCACTCCGAGGGGTCCTGGGTCTGCTCGTCCTTCCAGAACTTGTAGCCCTCGGCGTTGCGGTCGATGACGAGCTCGGCACCCATCTTGCGGCAGATCTCCGCCTTCTCCGGGGAGGACACCACGCAGATCGGGGTGGCGCCGCCGTTGAGCGCGAACTGCGTGGCGTATGAGCCGAGCCCACCCGAGGCCCCCCAGATGAGGACGGTGTCGCCCTGCTTCATGTCCGCGCCGTTGCGGGACACGAGCTGCCGATAGGCGGTGGAGTTCACCAGCCCAGGGCTGGCGGCCTCCTCCCAGGTCAGGTGTTCGGGCTTGGGCATGAGCTGGTTCGACTTCACCAGCGCCAGCTCGGCAAGGCCACCGAAGTTCGTCTCGAAGCCCCAGATGCGCTGCTCGGGATCCATCATGGTGTCGGAGTGCCCGTCGGGGCTTTCCAGCTCGACCGAGAGGCAGTGCGCGACGACCCGGTCGCCGGGCTTCCAGGCGTTGACGCCGGGCCCGGTGCGCACGACCACACCTGCCAGGTCGGAGCCCACGACGTGGTACGGCAGGTCGTGCCGGGCCGTGAGCGGCGAAATGCGGCCGTAGCGCCGGAGGAAGCCGAACGTCGGCAACGGCTCGAAGATCGAGGTCCAGACCGTGTTGTAGTTGATGGCGCTGGCCATCACGGCGACGAGCGCCTCACCGGGGCCGAGCTCGGGCGTGGCCACCTCATCGAGATGGAGGCTCTTACGCGGATCCTTCTCCTTCGAGGGGATCCCTTCGAACATGCTCGCGTCCTCGGAGTGAACGGTGACGCCCCGGTAGTGATCCGGGACGGGCAGCCCGCCAACGGCGTCGTACTGCTCGGCGAGAATCGCGTCGAGGATCTCCTGCACGGCCTGCCTCCGATGGCTGAGTCGTGTCCCGTTGCTTGGGATACAAAGTTACCGATCAGTATAGTACTCGGAGTCCGTTTCTCGTGGAGTCGTCGCCCAGCATGGTGACCGACGCCATAACACGCCACTGCCCGTCCGAGATGACTAGTGCGTGGCGGCCCGGGCGGGTTCGACCAGCTCGACCAGGACGCCACCGGCATCCTTGGGGTGGATGAAGTTGATCCGTGAGCCCGCGGTGCCGCGCCGCGGTGCGTCGTAGAGCAGTCGCAGTCCCTTGTCGCGCAGAATCGCGCTCGCCGCGTCGATATCGGTGACCCGGTAGGCCAGCTGCTGGATTCCCGGGCCGTTGCGGTCCAGGAACTTCCCGATCGCCGAATCGGGGCGCAGCGGAGCCAGAAGCTGGATCTGCGCTCCCGGGTCGCCCGGGGCAGAGAGCATGGCCTCGCGGACGCCCTGCTCCTCGTTGGTCTCCGTGTGCGTGGCCATCAGCCCGAGGGTGTCGGCGTACCATGCGATTGCCTGGTCGAGGTCGGCGACCGCGATACCGACGTGGTCGACTGCGGTGACAAGAGCACCCAACGTCTTCGGATCAGTTGTCATGGGTGAGAAATGTAATCGCGGCACAGCGTGTCCGGACTCTCACTCTGTCGGCCTTCGCCGGGGGGTCGAGGTGAGGATCTCGAAGGTATCGTCAATCCATCGCCCGCCATCACTTATTGCTGGAGGCCTGTTGTGTCCGGATCCGTCATAGTGGCCGGAGCTCGTACCCCGATGGGGCGGCTTCTCGGCTCGCTCAAGAACTTCTCCGGTGCGCAGCTCGGCGGTGTCGCCATCAAAGCGGCGCTCGAGCGGGCCGGCGTCGCGCCTGAACAGGTCGAGTATGTGATCATGGGGCAGGTCCTCACGGCCGGCGCGGGGCAGATTCCCGCACGCCAGGCCGCCGCGGCGGCCGGCATTCCGATGGACGTCCCCGCGTTGACCATCAACAAGGTCTGTCTGTCCGGAATCGACGCCATTGCGCTCGCCGACCAGCTCATCCGCGCCGGCGAGTTCGAGATCGTCGTGGCCGGTGGCCAGGAATCGATGACCCAGGCACCTCACCTGCTCAGCAAGTCCCGCGAAGGCATCAAGTTCGGCGATGTGAGCCTGCAGGACCACATGTCCTTCGACGGGCTGTTCTGCGCGTTCGACCAGGTCGCGATGGGTGCGTCCACCGAGAAGTACAACAGCCGCTACGAGATCACCCGGGCCGAGCAGGACGAGTTCGCGGCCCGCTCGCACCAGCGGGCCGCGGCGGCCACCGCGAACGGGATCCTCGCCGAGGAGATCGCGCCGGTGGAGATCCCGCAGCGCCGGGGCGAGCCGCTCGTCGTCGACACCGACGAAGGCATCCGTGGTGAGACGACAGCCGAGAGCCTCGCTGCGCTGCGCCCGGCGTTCGCGTCCGACGGCACGATCACCGCCGGCTCCTCGTCGCAGATCTCCGACGGTGCCGCCGCCGTCGTCGTGATGAGCAAGGCGAAGGCCGAGGAGCTGGGCCTGAGCTGGCTCGCCGAGATCGGCGCGCACGGCGTGGTCGCGGGCCCGGACGCCAGCCTGCACGAGCAGCCGGCGAACGCGATCGTCAAGGCGTGCGCGAAGGAGGGCATCTCGCCCGCCGACCTCGACCTGGCCGAGATCAACGAGGCGTTCGCCGCCGTCTCCGTCGTATCGTCGCGCAAGCTGGGCCTCAGCGCGGACAAGGTCAACGTCAACGGCGGTGCCATCGCGCTGGGACACCCGCTCGGGATGTCGGGTGCTCGCATCGTCCTGCACCTCGCGCTGGAGCTGCGGCGTCGCGGGGGCGGGACCGGCGCCGCCGCGCTGTGCGGTGGCGGTGGTCAGGGCGATGCCCTGATCATTCGGGTCCCTGCGAGCGCTTAGCCCGCCGACCGGACGGATCCCCATGACACTGCGGCTCGATCCGGTCGATCTCGTCGCCCGGGCCCGGCGCGGTGAGGCTCGCGCGGTCGCGCGGCTGATCTCGATGGTGGAGAACGCCAGCCCGCAGCTGCGCGAGGTCGCCGCCGCGCTCGCGCCGTACACCGGCCGCGCGCAGGTGGTCGGCCTGACCGGGGCGCCGGGCGTCGGGAAATCGACCTCGACGTCCGCGTTGGTCGCCGCGCTGCGCCGGCAGCACAAGAGGGTCGGGGTGCTGGCGGTCGACCCGTCCTCGCCGTTCTCCGGCGGCGCCCTGCTGGGGGATCGGGTCCGGATGGGTGAGCACGCCACCGACGACGGCGTGTTCATCCGGTCCATGGCGACCCGCGGCCAGCTCGGTGGTCTCGCGTGGTCGACGCCGCAGGCGTTGCGCGTGCTCGACGCCGCCGGATGCGATGTGGTGCTCGTCGAGACGGTCGGCGTCGGCCAGTCCGAGGTCGACGTGGTCTCCCTCGCCGATACGACGATCGTGTTGCTCGCACCCGGAATGGGCGACGGGGTGCAGGCCGCGAAGGCCGGAATTCTCGAGATCGCGGACATCTTCGTGGTCAACAAGGCGGACCGGGACGGCGCCGCCCAGACCGCTCGGGACCTCAGGTACATGGTCTCGCTGGGGGACCGCCGCAACGGTGACGGCGACATCTGGACCCCGCCGATCGTGCGGACGGTCGCGTCCCGCGGCGAGGGGGTCGACGAGGTGGTCGCGGCCGTCGACGCCCACCGGGCATGGCTCGATCGCTCCGGCGAACGGGACCGCCGGCGCCTGCAGCGCGCCGAGTCCGAGATACAGGCGATCGCGCTCGAGCAGGTGCGCGCCCGGCTCGGTGATGTCCGGGGCGCCATCGGGCTGCCGGAGCTGGCGAAGCGAGTGGCGGCCGGCGACATCGACCCGTACCGCGCGTCCGACGAGCTGCTCGACGGGATGGCCGGAGCCTGATCCGGCGGCCTGCCCGTGCTCATCCGCCGGCCCGGGTGACCGGCAACCGGTCGAGGCGATGACGTACCCGGTGCGATCCGATCCGGGTGGCCAGGATCCGGGCGTGACGCGCGTGTTCGGCCGCGTCCTCGGCCGCGCCGCGATCGGCCAGCGCGAACGCGAGGTCGGCGCGCAAGGTGGCTTGTTCCCGGACCGGTAGCCGATCGCCGGCCGCTGCCGCCCGCAATCCGGCCAACGCCTCCGCGTCGCCGTGCCGGGCCAGCGCGGCACTGCGCCGCCGATGCAGCCCGTCGTAGTCGAGCGCCCAGCCGCGCTGTACGAGGTCCGGGGGCCCCGGCGCCGCCCGGATCACCCGCTCCGCCGCGGTGAACGCGACGTGGGACTCGGTCGTGTCCCCTGCGGCCGCGCGCGCCGCCCCCCGAGCCATCGCCGCCCACGCCGCCCCGGGACCATCCGCGGGTGCGGCCTCCAGCACGGTGAGCGCAGGGCCGGGCAGCCCGAGCTCGAGGAGCACCGCGGACTGGCCGGCCAGCGCCTGGCCGAGCAGGGCGGGTGCCGCCGCCTCGCGAGCTGCGTGCCGGGCCTGCTCGTGCCGTGCGAACGATTCGTCGGGACGATCCTGGTCGAGCGCCTGCCAGCCGGCCAGCAGCGCCGCCTCGGCCAGCATGGCGGCGACCACGCGCCGTCGCGTGTGTACGAGGGTGTGCGCGAGCAGCCGGGCGAGCTGCTCGACCTGGGCGCGCACCGTGGCCCCCGACCCCGCGGCGCCGAGCCGATCGTCGAGCCTGCGAGTGGCCTCGAACTGCGTGCGAAGCAGGGCCAGCGCATCGTCGCCGACGGCGTCGGCCTCGGCGAGCAGCGCACGCAGCCGCTCGGTCGCATCCTCCGGCGGCTCGGGTTCGGGGCCCGCGGCAAGCTCCGCACTGCGGTAGAGCTCGGCCAGCAGGTGCCGGTAGAGCGGCTCGGGGCGGGCATGACCGTTCTCCCACCGGGACAGCTGCGTCTTCAGGCTGGCAAGCGAGGCGGTGGGCGCTGCTCTGGCCCGGCCCAGCGCCGCCAGCTCGCGGGCCGCCTCGGACTGCGACCAGCCTCGTTCGCGCCGGGCGGCCCGCAGCGCCGCCCCCAGGCTCTCGGCTCCCATGCGCCCATGTTGTCGGTCCGGAACCGTAACGTCAACGGTGTTGACGCAACGGGCGTCAACGGCATTGCCGGCTCGGCCGAGCTGGTCTCGTGGGGGGTGTGCGATGGATCTGGTGACGTGTTCGGTCTGCATCGTGGCGGGTTCGGCAGGCGCCGGGGTGGCGGGCTACTGCGTCGGGCGGCGGGTCGGGCGCCGTCGACGGTCGGTCCGGCGGGGGCGGACGATGCGGTCCTGGCCGGGCGATGCCGGTCCTGGACACCGGCAACGGTTCGGTGCCGAGCAGAGCCAGGGCGAGGCCCCGGCGCGGCCGCGCCGGGCGCGCCGGAGCGGCCGGTGACCCCGCGGGGTGGGGCCGCGGTGCAGGCGTCGGCTCAGCGGAAGTCGCCGGTGGCGCGGCGAACGCGACCCAGCAGCTCGGTGAGCTGGGTCGCCTGCGCCGGGGTGAGGCCGCGGAGCCCGAAGTCGATGGCGGTCACCGACTTGGTGGCGACCTCCACCAGGTTCCTGCCCTCGTCGGTGATCTCCACGAGGGTGGCCCTGCGGTCCGTCGGGTGCGGAATGCGCCGGACCAGCCCGCCGGCCTGCAGCCGGTCGACGATGTTGGTGACGCTCGTGGGATGCAGCTGCAGCCGCTCGCCCATGACGCGCATCGGCAGATGGCCGCGGCGCGAGAAGCTGAGCAGCACCAAGGCCTCGTACCGGGCGAACGTGAGCCCGTGCGGGCGTAACGCGCCGTCCACGGCGGAGAGCAGGATCTGCTGCACCCGCATCACGCTCGTGACGGCGGCCATCGTGCCGGACGGTCCGATCCGCTCGGACCATAGCTCCGCGGCCCTGTCGATCGGGTCGAATGGAAGAGGGTCGCGCGATGCCATGGGATGTGACGCTAGCAGTGCGGCACCGATGCCACCGTGAGCTGCGGCGGCTCGCCCCATCGATACCGTGGCGGGTCGCCCGCCCCGGAGCCGGTGGGGCAGGCTGACCGTCATGCTGGTGGCATTCAGTGTGGCGCCCGCCGGGGGCGGGTCGGACAGTGTCGGCGACGTGGTGGCGGACGCGGTCCGTGTGGTGCGCGAGTCGGGGCTGCCCAACGAGACGAGCTCGATGTTCACCACGATCGAGGCCGAGACCTGGGACGAGGCGATGGACGTGGTGAAACGCGCGGTGGAGGCGGTCCAGGCGCGCGCGCCGCGGGTGAGCCTGGTGCTCAAAGCCGATATCCGGCCAGGGCACACGGGGCAGCTCACGGCCAAGGTCGAGCGCGTCGAGCGAGCCCTCGAGCAGCGCTGACCGGCTCGCTCGCGGCGTCGGCGTGACGTGTGACGCCTCGGCGGCCCGGAGCCGGATCGATGGGCGAAGATGGCGTTGTGATCGTCCTGGTGCACGGGGCCTGGCACGACGCGTCGTGCTGGTCGGCAGTGGAGTCGGAACTTGCCGCGCGGGGGCAGCCGTCCCTCGCGGTGGACCTCCCGGCTCAGGACCCGGACCTGGGGGCGGCGGACTACGCCGATGCGGTCATCAGCGCGCTGGGGCCCGAGCCGACCGGCCCGCTGGTCCTGGTCGGGCATTCGCTCGGTGGGTTGACCGTGCCGGTCGTGGCGCAGCGGCTGGGGCCCGAGCGGGTCCGGGCGCTGGTGCTGGTCGGGGCGCTCGTCCCGCGGCCCGGCCTGTCGTACGTCGACCAGTTGCGTGCCGACCCGTCGATGATGGCGCCCGGTTTCGGTGCCGGGCAGCAGCGGCACGAGGACGGCACGACCTCCTGGCCGAGGGACGTGGCGCTCACCGACCTCTACCGAGGTGTCGCGGACGAGGTTTCTGCGGCGCAGGTGGAGCGGGCGGTGTCGGCAATGCGGCGGCAGGGCTGGAAGATCGGGCGCGAACCCACCCCGTTGACGGCCTGGCCGGCGGTCCGGACCGTTTCGGTGATCTGTTCGCACGACCAGGTGGTTTCCCCGGACTGGTCGCGGCGGACGGCTCGGGACATCGGGGCCGAGGTGGTCGACCTTCCGGGCGGGCACTTCCCGATCCTCACCCGGCCGGCGGAGCTGGCGGACATCCTCGTCCGCGCCGGTTCCACGGCCACGACCTGATGGGGACCCACCGCACGCCGTAACGACGAGGGCCGGCGCGATCCGGAGGCATCCGGGTCGCGCCGGCCGCCGCTGGTGCCCGCGCTCGTCAGGTCAGCGCAGCGAGAGGTTCAGGGTGTAGAAGAAGGTCGCGACGACGAGGGCGGCCACGCCGAGCACCAGCGCGATCTTCGCCTGCTTGGCCGCCGCCGGCCGGCTGACGCCCGCCGCGCCGAGGCCCAGCGCGACCAGGCCGCCGATCCAGCCCAGGATCGAGATCGGGCTGATGATCAGGCCGATGATGCCCACGATGAGGGCGGCCTTGCCGATGCCGGGACTCTCCTGGCGGGCGGTCTTCTTGCGGGCGTCGGTGAGCAGACGATCAGCGACGGTGTTCTCCGAGCTCATGCAGGATCCTCCGATTGGGGCAGCCGCGGGATGCGGTGCAACGAACTACTACTCAGAGTGACGACGTGTCGGGGTGCGTCGTCTCTCCCGTCTGTTCAACGAGCGGTTTCGGTGTCTGGTGCTCCGCCAGTCCGGTGATCGACATGACGGAGTTCCGCCGGGCGCGCCGACCGCCGGTGGCCTCATCGGGTGCGGCGCCATACGGTCAGGGAGCCGGTGGGATCGGCCAGGGACGGAAGGACACGCGATGGCGGGGCAGGAGCAGGACGGCGATCACCAGCCCAGGGCGCGGCGCATGTGGCGGGCGCTCGAGCCGCTGCACGGGGTGACGTACTTCGCTCCCGAGTCGGTGGCTGTGTGCGACGCGCTCGGTACCAAGGGCTACTGGAGGAGCTACTTCGCGCTCCGGGCCGCCCCGCTGGGTGAGGCAGCAGCGGAGCTCGTGACGGCGCTGTTCCACACCTTTCATCCGGGTCTCGTGGCGCGCTCCGTGCCCGCTGTCTGGCAGGTGGCGCCGCCCGAGCGGTTCCTCGCCGCCCGGCTGGCGGCGGTCGACGCAGCCCTGCGCAGGCTGCTCGGGGACGAGGTCCTGGGCTCCGCCGAGATGGCCGAGGCCGCGGAGCTGGCTCGGGAGGCCGCCCTGGCCGCCCCACTCCCCGGCCGGGCCATGGCCGCGGCCAACCGTGCCCTCGACTGGCCCGGTGAACCGCACCTCGTGCTCTGGCAGGCGCAGACGATCCTGCGCGAGCACCGGGGCGACGGCCACAACGCGGCGCTGCTGACCGTCGGGCTCGACCCCGCCGAGGCCCTGGTGCTGTTCGGCGCCGACACCGGGGTCGAGGCCGGCTGGCTGCGGGAGCGGCGCGGCTGGTCGGACGCGGAATGGTCGGCGGCCACCGAGCGGCTGCGCGAACGCGGCCTGCTCGACGGTGCGGACGCGCTCACCCCCGCGGGAAAGGGCCTGCGGCGCGAGATCGAGGCGGCCACCGACGCCGCCGCGGACGCCCCCTGGGCGGCCGTGAGCGCCGAACAGGCCGAGCGGCTCATCGGGCTCGTCGGCCCATGGGTGTCGGCGATCCTCGCGGGGGACGGCTTCCCCGTCTCCAACCCCATCGGCCTGCGGCCGCTGGTCGCTCCGGCCGACCGGGCCTGAGCCACCCGAGGCCACCGATCCGGACCCGGGGTCCGGGCCGTGGGAGGCGTTCGTACCGGCCGGGGGACCCCATCACCCGGATCGCGGACGTGCCAGGATGAGCAGCGTGTCCCGTCCCGATCCCCGTCAGGCAGCTCAGACCGCGGCGCTGTCCTCCGCGATGGCCAGAGCCGTCGACCTCTCCGCGCTGAAGGCGCGGTCGGAAGCGGCGGCCCGCTCGCACTCCTCCGGCGGCCCGGCAGACGGTCCCGGCGGCCAGTGGGTCATCGATGCCACCGAGCAGTCCTTCCAGACCGACGTTCTGGAGCGCTCCCTGCAGATCCCCGTGGTCGTCGACCTCTGGGCGTCCTGGTGCGAACCGTGCAAGCAGCTCACCCCGGTCCTCGAACGCCTGGCGGCCGCCGGCAAGGGTGCGTGGGTGCTGGCCAAGGTCGATATCGACGCCAACCCCCGGATCGCCCAGGCTTTCGGTGTGCAGTCGATCCCGATGGTCGTTGCGGTCGTCGGGGGCCAACCGGTCGATGCCTTCAGCGGCGCCCAGCCCGAGCCGCAGGTCCGGCAGTGGATCAGCTCGTTGCTCGACGCGCTGCGCGACCGCATGCCGGCCATCCGCGAGGCCGAGGCGCGCGCAGGGGCGGGGGAGGACGAACAGGTCGAGGAACCGGACGACCCCCGCTTCACCGCGGCCGAGGACGCGCTGGAGCGCGGCGACTACGCCGCCGCCGAGGCCGCCTACCAGGAGATCCTCAACGCCGAACCGGCCAACGAGCAGGCCACGGCGGCGCTCGCGCAGGTGCGGTTCCTCGCCCGCGCCGAGGCCGCCGACCCGTCCGCGATCGCGCGGGCCGACGAGGCCCCCGATGACGTGGACGCCCAACTGGCCGCGGCCGACGCCGAACTGGCGGCCGACCGGGCCGAAGAGGCGTTCGCCAGGCTGGTCGCCACCGTGGGCCGGACGGGCGGGGAGGAGCGTGACCGGGTGCGTGAGCATCTGGTCGGTCTCTTCGAACTCTTCCCGGCCGACGATCCGCGGGTCACCGCGGCGCGGCGCGCACTCGCCCGCGCGCTGTTCTGACGGCGCCGCCGTCGCGGGGGGTCGGGCTGCGGCGTTCGGTCAGGTTCCGCAGCCGGCCGGCCCGGCGAGCAGCCCGGTGCGAAACCGCAGCACCCGCTCGTAGCCGTGCTCGGCCGGTTCGATCTCGCCGGCCGCGTCCCGCTCGGCCCAGTCGGCGGCGAGCAGCACTCCGATCGCCTCGTCGAGGTCGCCGGGCGACAGCCCGAACGTGCCGCTCGGATCGATGAGCCGCCCGGTGTAGGCGCCCGCAAGGCAGACGGCCGTGCGGCCCGCGCTCGCGCCGGTCGTCGGCTCCGCCATCGCGGCCAGCGCCGCCAGGCCGTAGCGGCTGGCGATGAGGGTGGCACCGGCGAAGTCGCCGAACCGCCGTTGCAGCGGGGCCAGCGCCGCGCGGTCGACGACCACGGCCCCGTCGGCCGCGCAGAACCGAGCGGGGCCCTGGGCCCGCAGGGCGGCCTCGTCGCAGGCCGTCGCGCCGGGGTCGGTTTCGAGGGCGGGCGCCTGCCAGCCCGCCGCCGGGTCGTGGCCGGCGACGACCGCGCCGAACCAGCCACGGGCGTCGCCGGAGATGGCCGTGAGCAGTTGGGGCATCGGCAGGTCCCCGCCGCGCGCCCGGTCGGCCGCGGAGCCGAAGCGGCGCTGGGTGAACTGCCGGTTGTCCACCGTCATCTCCGCGCAGCGCACCGGTCCGTCGGCGTAGCCGTCCTGGAACGCTGAGACCCGGTCGAACGCGTTGCCGTGCGCGATGTCGTCGACGGGTTCGGTGCCGAGCGGATCCCGGAACTCGACCAGCGCCAGCAGCGCGGCGTCACGTTCGAGCGGACCGATCGGCAGGACGGCCACCGGAGCCGCGTCGGCCAGGTGGCGCAGCGCGGCGCCCGCGTAGCAGTCGGCCATGGCCTCGAGCAGGATCGTCGGATAGCGCTCGGGCTCGGTGTGCCGGGCCTCGTCGACGCCGAGCCTGTTCTGGATGGCGTGACCGATCTCATGCGCGAGCACCACGGCGACCGCCGCGGGGCCGACGTTGCGGTGCAGCCGGGGCAGGAGGTTCTCGGCATCCCAGACGACCGCGTCCGCGGCCGGGCAGTAGAACGCCCGTCCGTCCAGCTCGGTCGCACCGTGGACGCACGGCGGGGCGGCCGCGGCCGGATCGCCGGGGTGGACCGGCGCGAAGACGCGGATCGGTGCCCACGGACGGCCGAACGAGGCGGGGAAGGCGGCGCGCCAGTAGTCGCCCAGCGCCGCCACCGCCAACGTGGTGATCTCCTCGGTGGAACGGGGCGACGGCGGATCGGACTCGTCTGACGGCCGTGTGTCGGAGCCGGGACCGGCGGTGGCGGGGACCGCGGGAGCCGCCGCGCCGGGATGGCCGGGGACGTCGTGCGCGCAGCCAGCCAGCAGCGTCGCGAGAAACGCGATCACCGCCAGCCGGACGCGCCATCCGGTGGCCCGGGGCGCGCGCCGCGTCCCTGACCCCCCGGCGGTGCGCACGCCCTCATTCTGGCGTCCGGATCACCCGAGGGGGAGGACCGCGCGCGGTGCGCGCCGCGGGCTACCGTCGGGGATCGTGTCGGACCGGTCGCCCAACCTCGCCGTGCCCAACCTCGCCGTGCCCGAACCCGCCGGGCCGGCGGCGCCGCGGGCCGCGGCGCGCCGGACGGCACCGCACCGGCTGATCGCCACCGCGCTGGTCCTCGCCGCCCTCGTGACCACGGTCGCGCTGCACTGGGCCCACCCCGACGCGCTGGTCACGCTGCTGCCCTCGACCGACATGCGGGAGCTGCACGTCGACTTCGACACGTTCTGGCACTCCGCGGTCGCGCTCACCCAGGGCGCGGACATCTACCACACCCAGGCCAAGCTGACGAACCTCAATCCGCCGCTGCTCACGGTGGCGTTGACCCCGTTCGCGCTCCTCGGGCCGCTTCCGGCCTATCGGCTGTTCGCGCTGCTCACGCTGCTGATGGTGGCGGCCGCGCTGTGGGCGGCCGCCCGCGAGCTGCGCCTGCCGAAGCGGTGGACGGCGGCTGCGCTGCTCGCGCTGCTGGGCTCCTCGCCGCTGCACGGGACGCTGGTCCTCGGGCAGATCTACGGCCTGTTGCTCGTGGCGCTCGTCGCGGGCTGGATCGCGCAGCGCCGTGGGCGCCCTGTGCTCGCGGCCGTTCTCTACGGGGTCGGCGCCGCGCTCAAACCCTCGCTCGCCCCGCTGCTGCTGCTCCCGCTGGTGCAGCGGCGGTGGGCCGCGCTGTGGACGGGTCTGGGCTCGGCGGCGACCGCGACGTTACTGGGTGTGCTCGTCGCGGGCCCGTCGAGCGGGCTGGAGTGGCTGCGGATCGCGGTGGCCGAACCGGTGCCCGACACCGTCGACAACGCCGCACTGCCCGGGCTGGCGGTCCGGTTCGGCATGCCCTCGGTCGTCGGCTCGGCGGCCGGCGTCGCGCTGTTGCTGGGCACGCTGGCCTGGCTGGGCGCGCACCACCGGCGCGGGGCAGGGGTCGATCCCGGGGGCACGGCGCCCTGGGCGGTCGTCGCGGCGGGGCTGCTCACCGCCCCGATCGCCTGGCACAACTACCTGCTGCTGCTGATGCCCGGGGTGCTCGTGCTGATCGCACACGGTGCCCGGTGGCGGCCAACGGCCGCGGTGCTGCTCGCGATGCCGCTGATCCCGGTGTCCTGGGGCGCGCTGTGGGCGCCCGCGAACCCCTTCGCGCCGCTCGGGGGCTCCCTGTACTGCGCGATCCTGCTCGGCTACTGGGCGGTGCTGCTGCGCGCGGCACCCGAGCCGACGATCACGGTGCCGAACCGTCCGCCCCTCGCCCACGCCCGACCCTGAGCGAGGCCCTCGGGTGCACCGGGCCGCCGGTGTCGTCCGGCACCAGCCACAGCGCCCCCAGCGGCGGCAGCCGCAGCGCCGCAGACGCCGGACGACCGTGCCAGGTGGACCGCTCGGCCTCGACCCCCCCGAGGTTGCCCACGCCCGATCCGCCGTAACACTCGGCGTCGGTGTTGAGCACCTCGCGCCACCGCCCGGCGAACGGCAGCCCGACCCGGTAGTCCTCGCGCGGCGTCCCGGCGAAGTTCGCGAGGCACGCGAGGACGGTCGGCCGGCCGTCGGCGTCGACGCCGAGGCGCAGGAAGCTGAGCACATTGCCCGACGCGTCGTTCGCGTCGATCCAGGAGAACCCCTCGGGGGTGCTGTCGCGGGTCCACAGGGCCGGATGGGTGCGATAGATCCGGTTCAGGTCACCGACCAGCCGCCGCAGCCCGCCGTGCAACGGGTCGGTGAGCAGTTCCCAGTCCAGGCAGCGTTGCTCGGACCACTCCCGCACCTGCCCGAACTCCCCGCCCATGAACAGCAGTTGTTTGCCGGGGTGGGCCCACATGAACGCCAGCAGTGAACGCATGCCCGCGGCCTTGTTCCAGTCGTCGCCCGGCATCCGCGTCCACAGCGAACCCTTGCCGTGCACGACCTCGTCGTGACTGAGCGGCAGCACATAGTTCTCGCTGAACGCGTACATCAGCGAGAAGGTCATCTGGTTGTGGTGGTAGCTGCGGTGGATCGGGTCGCGGCCGAGATAGCCGAGCGTGTCGTGCATCCAGCCCATGTTCCATTTGAACCCGAACCCGAGGCCGCCCAGATGCGTCGGGCGGGTCACCCCGGGCCAAGCGGTGGACTCCTCGGCGATGGTGATGACGCCCGGGTGGGTGCGGTAGACGGTCGCGTTCATCTCCTGAAGGAACGCGACGGCGTCCAGGTTCTCCCGGCCGCCGTAGACGTTGGGCACCCACTGGCCGTCGGGGCGGGAGTAGTCGAGATAGAGCATCGAGGCCACCGCGTCGACCCGCAGGCCGTCGACGTGGAACTCCTCGAGCCAGAACAGCGCGTTGGCGACGAGGAAGTTGCGCACCTCGGGGCGGCCGAAGTCGAACACCAGCGTGCCCCAGTCAGGCTGCTCGCCGCGGCGGGGGTCCGCGTGTTCGTAGAGCGGGGTGCCGTCGAAGCGGGCCAGCGCCCACTCGTCGCGCGGGAAGTGCGCGGGCACCCAGTCGACGATGACGCCGTAGCCGGCCTGATGCAGGGTGTCGACGAGGTAGCGGAAGTCGTCCGGCGGGCCGAACCGCGCGGTCGGGGCGTAGTAGGACGTCACCTGGTAGCCCCAGGACCCGCCGAACGGATGCTCGGCAACCGGTAGCAGCTCGACGTGGGTGAACCCGGTCTCGCCCAGGTAGTCGACGAGCTGATGGGCCAGCTCGCGGTAGCCCAGCCCGCGCCGCCACGACCCGAGGTGCACCTCGTAGACGCTCATCGGCTCGGCGTGCGGACGGCGTTGCGCTCGCGCCGCCATCCACTCCCGGTCGCCCCACTCGTGCCGGGGCGCGTGGACGACCGAGGCGGTGGCGGGTGGCGGCTCGGTGGCGAACGCCAGCGGGTCGGCCTTGTCGCGCCAGACCCCGTCCGCGCCCAGGATGCGGAACTTGTAGCGGGTGCCCGGGTGCACGTCGGGAACGAAGATCTCCCAGACCCCGGCGCGGCCCAGCGAGCGCATCGGGTGGGTCCACCCGGCCCAGCCGTCGAAGTCGCCGGTGACCCGCACCCCCCGCGCGGTGGGCGCCCAGACCGCGAAGCTGGTGCCGGTCACCGGCCCGGAGGCGGTGTCGTAGCGGCGTGGATGCGCGCCGAGCGCCTCCCACAGCCGCTCGTGGCGGCCCTCCCCGATCAGGTGCAGATCGATCTCGCCGAGCGTGGGCAGCCAGCGGTAGGGGTCGTCGGTGACGTGGATGTCCTCGCCGTAGCGCACCTGCAACCGGTAGTCGCCGGGCGGGCCGGGGACGACGCCGGAGAACAGCCCCGCCTCATGCACCCGCACCAGCGGGTAGCGCCGCTCGGGATCACCGCTGGGCAGGACGCAGACCTCGTCCGCGTGCGGGCGCAGCGCGCGGACCACCGATCCGTCGGGGTGTGGGTGGGCGCCGAGCACGTCGTGCGGATTGTGGTGGGCACCGCCGAGCAGTCGGTCGACGGTCTCCGGGTCCGGCGGGCAGGGATCGATCGTGCGGGTGTTGTCCAGCGCCACCCCTGAAACCCTATTGCGCCCCGCTCGGTGGCGCCTCCCGTGGACCGCCGATCGACCGGCTCACGTCCGATCGGTGCGATCGCGGCGGTGGTGGCCGTCGGCGTCCGCCTCGGCCGTGATTCGCGCGATCGAGCCCAGCGGGATCGGCGCCCAGGTGGGGTGGCTGCGGGCCTCGTCGAGCGCCTGTCCAGCTCGAAGGCCCGCAGCGTGACAGACCGGGCCGCGGGATACCCCTACTCGAGGGCGTCCGGATAGACGACGTCGATCTCCGTGATCGATGGCGGGAAGTCCTTCCGGCTATTGGTGAGGAACCGGTCGGCGCCGGCCACGACCGCGGTCGCCAGGTGGACGGCATCGGTCGCCCGGAGCCGGTGCGATGCGGCAAGGGCGGTCGCCACCTCCGCGGTGACCGCATCGACGGGTCGCAGATCGAGGCGGCTCAACAGCCCCACGAGCGCGGTGATCTCGGCGGTCGCCGCCGCACGCATCGGCTTGGCCAGCACCTCCGGAAGCAGCAACACCGATCCGACGCCGGCGATGGCGCTGGCGGCGTGCGGGAACAGCGCGCGCACCCGGATGCCGATCGGATGCCCCGCAGCGGCGGCGTAGATCAGGACGTCGGCGTCGAACGCGTCCATCAGGTCCGGGCGCGGCCGGCCCGGACGGCCTCGACCAGCTCCTCCGCTCGCGCAACGGAGATCTCGGCGGGCTCGAGCGGTTGCTCGCGCGCCGCGGTCAGCAGTGCTCCGATCTCCCGTGCGCGGCCGATCGCCTCCTCCGCTCGCCGGACCCGCACCACGTCCGGGCGCAGGACGATCGCCGCCGGTGTGCCGTGCGCTCAGCCCTCGGCGGCCGTGGCCGACGCGGTGAGCCGCGCGATCGATCCCAGTGGAATCGGCGCCCAGGTGGGGCGGCTGCGGGTCTCGTAGACGACCTCGTAGACCGCCTTGTCCAGCTCGAAGGCCCGCAGCAGCGCGCCGTGCTCGCGGGGGTCGGCCCCGGCGTGCGCGGCGTAGCCGTCGCAGAACGCCGAACGGTTGCGCTCGGCCCATTCCTTGGCGTGGTAGAGGTGCGGGGGCTCGTGCTCGGCCGGTTCCTCGTCGTATTCCTCGGGTGCCCATTGCAGCAGTGAGTGGAACGCCGCGTAGTCGAAGGAGCGCAGCATTCCGGCCACATCGCGCAGCGCCGAATCGGGGCGCCTGCGCTCGGCGAGGGGGGCCGACGGTTCGCCCTCGAAATCGATGATCAACCAGCCGTACGGGGTGCGCAGCGTCTGTCCGAGGTGAAGATCGCCGTGCACCCGCTGGATCGGGATCGGTGCGCCGAGCGCGGCGACGGTGTCGTACACGGCGCGGATCCCCTCGATGTGCTCGCCGAGCCGCGGGACCTCGGTCACGGCCGCACCCAGCCGCTGGTGCCACGTGGCGGCCAGGTCGGCCGGATCGCATTCACCGGTGGCGAGCGCCCCGGCCAGCTCACGATGGACGTCGGCGACGGCCTCGCCCAGCCGGTGGGCCTCGCCCGCGAAGTCGCCGCCCACCTCGTCGGCTCGCAGATCGCCCTCGGCGAGCAGGTCGCGCATGCTGGTCAGGGCCATCGCCCAGCCGTCCGCGGAGTTCGCCGCGAAGTCCTGCAGCATGCCCAACGTGGTCGGCTCGCCGCCGACGACGCCCTCGATCGCCCCCTGCAGCGTCGCGACCTGCTCGCTGCCGGCCGAGCGCAGTGCCCGGTGCAGCTCCAGGTCGGGGTTCAGGCCGGGGATGATGCGCCGGAACAGCTTGAGGATGCTGCGTTCCCCCCACGCCACCGAGGTGTTGGACTGCTCGACGCCCAGCACCCTCCCCGGCCCGGGGTCGGCGAGCTCGGCATCCGGTTCGGGCCGGAACCGGACCGCGCCCGCCGTGTGCCCGGAGCGGATCGCCTCCAGCAGCCAGGCGCTGACGTCGTGGTCCCAGAGGCCGTCGTAGGCGATCATGCCGTCGGCGGAGCCGATCACGGCGTGTTCCAGCTCCGGCTGCACCTCACGGCGCCTGCCCAGCAGGAGCTGGTAGTAGTGCGGCGCGCCTGCGTCGGCCTCGTCGAACTCGACGGCCAGGACCAGCAGGTCGAGGAGCGGATCTCGGTCGGTGAGCAGCGGCGTGTCGTCCGCGATCGTCACGGACCGGACCGGCCAGTCCTTGGCGGCGAACCAGCGTTGCGCGCCGAGCCAACGGGGAAGCTGCGCGATCAGCTCCTCGGCGAACCTCACGCCATTTCCTCCCCCGGGGTGATCGCGAACCAGTAGAAGCCGTGACCGGGCAGCGTCAACAGGTAGGGCAGCTCACCGATCCGCGGGAACGGCACCCCGCCGGTCAGCTCGTGTGGGATCCAGCCTTCCCAGGCCGAGAGGTCGAGCTCCACCGGCTGCGGGAACCGCGACATGTTGTTCACGCACAACACCGTGTCCCCATCGGTCGAGCGCACGTAGGCCAGCACCGACGGGTTCGACCCGCCCAGCTCATGGTAGCTGCCGAGGCCGAACGAGGGATGCCGCTTGCGGATCTCGATCATGTGCCGGTTCCAGTGCAGCAGTGAGGTCGTGGAGTTCAGCTGCGCCTCGACGTTGACGGCCTGGTAACCGTACAGCGGGTCCATGATCAATGGCTGGTAGAGCCGGTTCGGGTCGCAGGTGGAGAACCCGGCGTTGCGGTCGGGGGTCCACTGCATCGGGCTGCGCACCGCGTCGCGGTCGCCCTGCCAGATGTTGTCGCCCATGCCGATCTCGTCGCCGTAGTAGAGCACCGGGGATCCGGGCAGCGACAGCAGCAACGCGGTGAACAGCTCCAGCTGGTTGCGGTCGTTCTCCAGCAGCGGGGCCAGCCGCCGCCGGATGCCGATGTTGGCCTTCATCCGCGGGTCCTTGGCGTACTCCGCGTACATGTAGTCGCGCTCTTCGTCGGTGACCATCTCGAGCGTGAGCTCGTCGTGGTTGCGCAGGAAGATGCCCCACTGGCAGCCGGACGGAATCGCCGGGGTCTGGGCCAGGATCTCCGAGATCGGGAAGCGGTTCTCCCGGCGCACGGCCATGAAGATGCGCGGCATCAGCGGGAAATGGAACGCCATATGGCATTCGTCGCCGCCGACCTCCGGGTCGCCGAAGTACTCGACGACATCGGCCGGCCACTGGTTGGCCTCGGCGAGCAGGACCCGGCCCGGATATTCGTCCTCTATCACCTTGCGGGTCCGCTTGAGGAAGGTATGGGTCTCGGGGAGGTTCTCGCAGTTCGTGCCCTCGCGCTCGTAGAGGTAGGGCACGGCATCGAGCCGGAACCCGTCGATTCCCAGGTCGAGCCAGAAGCGCAGAACGTCGAGCATCGCTTCCTGGACCGCCGGATTGTCGTAGTTGAGATCCGGCTGGTGGGCGAAGAACCGGTGCCAGTAGAACTGGCCGCGCACCGGATCGTAGGTCCAGTTCGACGTCTCGGTGTCGACGAAGATGACCCGCGCGTCCGGGTAGCCGGAGTCGTCGTCGGCCCAGACGTAGAAGTCGCCGTAGGGGCCGTCCGGGTTGCGCCGGGACTCCTCGAACCACGGGTGCGTGTCGGAGGTGTGGTTCATGACCAGGTCGGTGATGACGCGGATACCGCGCTGGTGCGCCTCGTCGAGCAGTACGACAAAATCCTCGACCGTGCCGAACTCGGGCAGAACCGCCCGGAAGTCGCGGATATCGTAACCGCCGTCACGCAACGGGGAGTCATAGAACGGCGGGAGCCAGAGGCAGTCCACACCGAGCCACTTGATGTAGTCCAAGCGCTCGGTGAGTCCGCGCAGATCGCCCGTCCCGTCGCGGTCGGAATCCGCGAACGCCCGGACCAGGACCTCGTAGAAGACCGCCCGTTTGAACCAGTCCCGCTCGACGTGCAGCGTGCGCGTGTGGCCGTGGTCGTCGGCGGAGCGGTCGGTCAGGGGGTGGCCGGCGGCGTCGGGGGCCTGCGGGGCGATCGGCATGGGGCTCTCACGATCTTCTGCGAGCGGGGCCGGGGAGACCAGCCACCCGACCAGTCGTTCCGGTCCGGCGGCCGGGGCGCAAACGCAACGCGCGCGAGGCTAGCGGAGGGCTTGCGCGGGCGGGTATCCGGGTCGCCTGCGGTGGTGGTCGACGGGTCGATGCCGTTGTCGCGGGGCTCTGCGCTCGTGGTGGGACCTGCTTCGGCGTAACACTCGCTCCGGCGGCCACGAAGATCCGGTAATCGTTACTCAGAATGGCTCATCGACCGGCTCCTACCGCCAGGACAGCGGTCTCAGTCATGGCAGGTCCAGGTCATCGTGCCGCTGATACTGTTACCGCGGTTCTCGCCGCTGCCGAGGGCCTCCAAATGTGGGAAGGTCCACGAACCGCTGCCGTCGGCCTCGATCACGAGCGTCGAGTCGGGGTTGTCCGAGTTCGGACTGAAAACCGTTCCGTTGACGATCAGTGCAACCTCCCCTGGAATTCCCGTCAACTGCCTTTTCGTGTACGTGCCGGGCCCCGGGTAGCGGAACACGCCAACATTGACGAGCACCGTGGCGCCCCCGATCGGATCAGAGGCGAGCAGGGCAGGAAAGGAGAAGATCCGGGCGGTTACTGTGCCGTCTGCGGAATCGCTCTGTTGCAGGTAGCCTTGAGCGAATTCGGGACAGGAGATGGGGGTCAGGCTCCCGGCGGCGGAGAGTGGACCTTCCGTGGTGCTGCCCGAGAAGGCGGCGTCACCGGTCACCTCGAAGTTCACGGTCAGAACCGTGCCCGAACCCTGGCCTGCGCCATCCACCGCATCCGTGGTCCCCAGACTGCTGCCGCAGCCAACCAGGAGCAGCACACCCGCCAACCCCAGGCACGCCCACCCCTGGTGGCGGCGAGTACCCACGGAGTTCGCCACGGCATCCATCCGGTCCCCTGCCACAACTCATGCGAAGCCTGCTCGTATCGAGCACAGCCTATTCGACAGCGAAAGTTATTCGACAAGTTCGGTCCATGGAGCCGGAACGGAGCCGCACGAAGCACTCAGCCCGCAATGGCGTCGTGGGCCTTCTCGGCCAGTTCACGCGGCGTCGGGCGTCGGGCCTCCGGTCGGGAAAGGTGGATCGCGGCCGGGCGCTCACCTTTTCGGACGGAAAGGTAACCGTCTTCTTCGTATGCCTCATCCCCGGGACCGGTTCGTGTTCCGGCCGGACCTGCACGTCAGGGATGTTCCCGGTGTCGCTCGCTACCGCTTCACGTGGAGGATGTGGGCCACGGCGGCCCAGGGCTCGAGGCGGACGTAGTTGCGCTGGCCCCAGTGGAACGTCGCGCCGCTGACCTCGTCGTACACGGCCATCCGATCCCCCCAGCCGAGGCCGAGCGCCGGCATGTCGAGGTAGACGGTGCCCTCCCGCGGGTCGCGGGAGTTGAGGGTGATCACCACCAGCAGCGTGTCGCCGGTGGCCGGGTCGGTACGCGAGTAGGCGATCAGCTCGTCGTTGTCCACGTGGTGGAAATGAATCTCGCGGAGCTGCTGCAACGCCGGGTGCGCTCGGCGGATCTCGTTGAGCCGGGTGATCCACGGCTCCAGCGAGTCACCCCGGGCCGCGGCGGCGTGAAAGTCGCGCGGCCGCAGCTCGTACTTCTCGGAGTCCCGGTACTCCTCGCTGCCGGCGCGCACCGGCACGGATTCGAACAGCTCGAAACCGGAGTAGACCCCCCAGCTTGGGGACATCGTGGCCGCGAGTGCCGCGCGAATCGCGAACATCGCGGGCCCACCGGTCTGCAAGGACTCGTGCAGGATGTCCGGGGTGTTGACGAAGAGATTCGGTCGGCATTCGTCGGCGGCGCGCGCGTGCAGGAGGGCGAAATCGGTGAGCTCGGCCTTGCTCGTGCGCCAGGTGAAATAGGTGTAGGACTGGGTGAAACCAAGCCGGGCGAGCCCGAACAACCGGGCCGGGCGGGTGAACGCCTCGGACAGGAAAAGCACATCGGGATAGCGGGCCTTGACCTGCCAGATCAGCCAGTGCCAGAAGTTCGGTGGCTTGGTGTGCGGATTGTCCACCCGGAAGATCCGGACGCCGTGTGCCACCCAGTGCAGCACGACCCGCAGACATTCGGCGTAGATGCCGGCCGGGTCGTTGTCGAAGTTGAGCGGGTAGATGTCCTGATATCGCTTGGGGGGGTTCTCCGCATAGGCGATCGTCCCGTCCGGCCGCCGGGTGAACCACTCCGGGTGCTCGGTAACCCAGGGGTGATCGGGGGCGCATTGCAGAGCGAAGTCGAGCGCGACCTCCATGCCGAGGTCCTGGGCGCGCGCCACGAAGGCGTCGAAGTCCTCGATGGTGCCCAGTTCGGGATCGACCGCATCGTGCCCGCCCTCGGCCGAGCCGATCGCCCACGGCGATCCGACGTCGCCGGGTTCGGCGTGCACGGAGTTGTTGCGGCCCTTGCGGTGCACCGTGCCGATGGGGTGGATCGGCGGCAGGTAGACGACGTCGAAGCCCATCGCGGCGATCCGGTCCAACTCCTTGGCCGCGGTCACGAACGAACCGTGGACCGGGCGGCCGGTCTCGTCGCGACCGCCGGTGGAACGGGGGAAGAACTCGTACCACGAGCCGAAGAGCGCACGTCGCCGGTCGACGTAGACCTGGTGGGGGCGGCCGCGGGTGATCAGCTCCCGGATGGGCCGCTCGGTCATGATCGCGTCGACGGCGGGGAACAGCGCCGGAGCGACCCGGGCGTGCAGCGGCAGGGCGGGGTCGCGCAGCGCGTTCGCGGCACCGAGAAGCAGGTCGCGCTGCCCCCGCTCGGACGGGCGGCGGCCGACCCGCTGCAGCAGCCGGGCACCGGCCTCCAGGTCGTTGGCGAGCTCCTCGGCGGTGTGGTTCGCCGCGAGCTTGGCCTCGACCGCGTGCCGCCAGGTCGTCCAGGGATCCGACCAGGCGTCGATCCGGAAGGTCCACAGACCTGGCTCGTCGGGGACGACGGTGGCGGCGAACCGGTCGGTGCCGATGCCCTCGGGCACCATCCGGACGTGCTGGGCGGCGGCCGTGCCGTCGAGCCGCTGCCACACCACGTTCGCCCCGATGGCGTCGTGGCCTTCGCGCCACACGGTGGCACCGATGGGCAGCACCTCGCCGACCACGGCCTTGCTCGGCTGGCGGCCGCCGTTCACGGACGGCGTCACATCATCGATCCCGAGCCGACCGGTCATCGGCGCCACCCCCAGATCGGGCCCCTGCTCCGCCATCCTCGACACCGTCGTGTTCTCGGCAAACGCTACCCACCCGCTCCGCGCCGGCCGGTAACGGGTGGCGATTGGCCCGCGGAGATCACCGGCCGTTCACCGCGGCCGCGGTGGCGTGTGGTGCGGTTCGGCGCGGCGGCGGTGGCCCCGTACGCTGCTGCCGCGTGAGAGCCTTGCGCCGCTTCACCGTCCGTGCTCAGCTGCCGCGACAGCTCGTGTCGCTGCAGGCGTTGGCCACCAATCTCCGGTGGAGCTGGCACCCGCCGACGCAGGATCTGTTCGCCCATCTCGACCCGCAGGCCTGGGAGCGGGTCGGGCACGATCCGGTCCGGTTGCTCGGTGAGATCACCACCGCCCGGCTGGCCGAACTGGCCGCGGACGCCGAGACCGTCGTCACGGTGCACGAGCTCGCCGACGATCTCGAGGCCTATCTGCGCGAACCGCGCTGGTACCAGAACGAGCGCGAGGACGACCCGTCGCTGCCCGCGGCGATCGGTTACTTCTCCATGGAGTTCGGCGTCAGCGAGGTGCTTCCGAACTACTCCGGCGGCCTCGGGGTGCTCGCCGGGGACCACCTCAAGGCGGCGTCCGACCTCGGTGTCCCGGTGATCGGTGTCGGGCTGCTCTACCGGTCGGGGTACTTCCGGCAGTCGCTGTCGCTGGACGGCTGGCAGCTCGAGCACTACCCGGTGCTCGACCCGCAGGGGCTTCCGCTGCAGCTGCTGGCCGACGAGTCCGGGGCGCCGGTGCTCGTCGAGGTGAACATGCCCGAGGGTCGCTCGCTCAAGGCCCGGATCTGGCAGGCCGCGGTCGGGCGTGTCCCGCTGCTGCTGCTCGACACCGACATCGAGGCCAACGAACACGACCTGCGCGGGGTCACCGACCGGCTCTACGGCGGCGACCAGGACCATCGGATCAAACAGGAGCTGCTCATCGGGATCGGCGGGGTGCGGGCCGTTCGCGCGTTCTGCGCGGCCACCGGCCATCCCGAGCCCGACGTCTTTCACACCAACGAGGGCCACGCCGGCCATCTCGGCCTTGAACGGGTCCGGGAGCTCCAGGTCCAGTCCCTGGGAACCGCCGGCCGGGCGCTGAGCTTCGACGAGGCCATCTCCGCGGTCCGGGCCGGGACCGTGTTCACCACCCACACCCCCGTTCCGGCCGGGATCGACCGCTTCCCGGTCGAGGTCGTCCAGCACTACTTCACCGGTGGCGACGCGCACGGCTCCCGGCTGCTGCCCGGGGTGCCGAGGGACCGGGTCATCGCGCTGGGTGCCGAGGAGAACCCGAACATGTTCAACATGGCGCACATGGGCCTTCGTCTCGCCCAGCGCGCCAACGGGGTGTCCAAGCTGCACGGATTCGTGTCCCGGGAGATGTTCGGCGGGTTGTGGGAGGGCTTCGACGCCGACGAGGTGCCGATCGGCTCGGTCACGAACGGGGTGCACGGGCCTACCTGGGAGGCCCGCGAGATCACCGAGCTGCTCGGCGACGGCGCCGACGTCCTCGACGAGGACGTCGCCTCCGACGCCACGCTGTGGGCGCTGCGCGCGACGCTGCGGTCGCGGCTGGTGGAGGAGGTGCGTCGCCGGGTGCGGGCCGCGTGGCTGGAGCGTGGGGCCTCGGCCCCCGAGCTGGGCTGGACCGACCACGTCTTCGACCCCGACGTGCTCACCGTCGGGTTTGCCCGGCGCGTCCCCACCTACAAGCGGCTCACCCTGATGCTGCGCAACCCCGATCGCCTCCGCGACCTGCTGCTCGACCCGCACCGGCCCGTTCAGCTGATCGTCGCGGGCAAGTCGCATCCGGCCGATGACGGCGGCAAGGCGCTGATCCAGCAGATCGTTCGGTTCGCCGACGATCCGGCCGTGCGGCACCGCATCGTCTTCCTGCCCGACTACGACATGTCGATGGCCCGGTTCCTGTACTGGGGTTGCGACGTGTGGCTGAACAACCCGTTGCGGCCGCTGGAGGCGTGCGGGACGTCCGGGATGAAGTCGGCACTCAACGGCGGGCTGAACCTGTCGATCCGCGATGGCTGGTGGGACGAGCTGTACGACGGGGCGAACGGCTGGGCGATCCCGACCGCCGACGGCATCACCGACCCCGTCCGGCGCGACGACCTGGAGGCCAACGCGCTCTACGAGCTGCTGGCCACCCAGGTGGCGCCCGCGTTCTACGAACGAACCGACGGGGTGCCGCGCCGCTGGGTGCAACTGGTCCGGCACACGCTCGCCACGCTGCGCCCGCAGGTGCAGGCGACCCGGATGGTGCGGGAGTACGTGAAGGACTGGTATGCGCCCGCCGCGCGCGCGGCCGCGGCCATCGCGGCCGACGACTACGCCGGGGCCAGGGAGCTGGCCGCGTACCGGGCCCGGCTGAACGCGGCGTGGTCGCGGGTGTCGGTGGCCGGGGTCGACGCGTCCGGGCTGCCGGACACGCCGGTCGTCGGGGCTCCGATGACCGTGCGGGCCGCTGTCGAGCTGGCCGGGCTGGAACCGCCCGACGTGCTGGTGGAGGCCGTCGTCGGGCGGGTCGACGAGTCCGATGAGCTCGACGCCCCGGTCAGCGTGCCGATGAAGCATGTCGGCACGATCGACGGACTGGCGCGGTTCGAGGCCGTGGTCGCGCTGCCGCACGCCGGGCTCACGGGTTACACGGTCCGGGTGCTGCCCACGCATCCGCTGCTGGCCTCGCCGGCGGAGCTGGGCAAGGTCGTTCTGGCTGGCTGATCCCCCCTGTGAGTGCGTAACAGTGTTAGAACACTGTTACGCACTCACAGGGGCCCGTGATCAGCCGCAACCGCAGCCCCCGCCACAGCATCCACCCATGGGGGCCGCCGGAACCGGAGCGGGGCGGCCGCGCCCGGCCGCCCCGGCCAGCGCGACGGTGCTGAGCAGCTTGACGGTGTCGTCGTGCCCACCGGGGCACTGCGCCGGGTCCCCCGCGGCGCTCATCGGCCGGTTGACCTCGAAGGTGGTGTCGCATTCCCGGCAGCGGAACTCGTAGCGAGGCATAGCTGCACGCTAGCGCGGGCTGTGAGTGCGTAACAGTGTTAGAACACTGTTACGCACTCACGGGCGGGGGTGGCGTGCGCAGCAGCAGGAGCACACAGCGCGGGGGCAGCGTGATCGTCGCGCCGCCCGGTGCCGGCCGGGTCGAGACCGGGCGGCCGTCGCCGGTGCTGCTGTCCAGCACCGGCCAGAACCGGCCCTTCGCCGGCAACGTCCAGGCCAGCGCCGTCGCGCCGCCGTGCAGCAGCATCAGCCGGTCGCGGGTGAGCAGCCCGACCGCGCACGCGGTGTGCTCGTGCCAGTCGTGCTCGGTCATCTGCCGCCCCGACGGATGCCACCAGCGGGCCTCGCTGTTGGTGAAGAAGCGGTCGCGATGCAGGTCCGGGTGCGAACGCCGCAGCGCCGCGACGCGCGCGACGAACTCGGTCAGCCGATCGGCGATCCCGTCGCAGGCCGCCCAGTCGATCCACGTCGACTCGTCGTCGAGACAGTAGGCGTTGTTGTTGCCGCCCTGGGTGTGCCACCGCTCGTCGCCCGCCAGCAGCATCGGGGTTCCGGTGGACAGCAGCAGCGTGGCGAACATCGCCCGCGCGGTGGCCAGCCGCCGCGCCCGGATCACCGGTGAGTCGCTCTCGCCCTCGACACCGAAGTTCTGCGATCGGTTGTCGTCGGACCCGTCCCGGTTGCCCTCCCCGTTGGCCTCGTTGTGCTTGCGCTCGTAGGAAACGAGGTCACGCATCGTGAAACCGTCGTGTGCGGTGACGAAGTTGATCGAGGCCCAGGGCCGTCGCCGGGACGGGGCGTAGATGTCGGAGCTGCCGGTGATCCGGGACGCCAGTTCGCCGACCCGGCCCTGTCCGCGCCAGAAGTCGCGCACCGCATCGCGGTAGCGCCCATTCCATTCCGACCAGACGACGTCGAAACCCCCGACCCGGTAGCCCTCCGCGGTGGCATCCCAGGGTTCGGCGATCAGCTTCGTCGTCAAGAGGACCGGATCGACGGCGATCGCGGTGAGCAGTGGGGCGTACGGGTCGAACGGGCCCGAACGGGGCCTGCCGAGCACGCTGGCGAGGTCGATCCGGAACCCGTCGACGCCGAACGTCGTCACCCAGTGCCGCAGGGCGTCGCAGACCAGGCGGATCAGCGTGGGCGAGCCGGAGTCGAGGGTGTTGCCGCACCCGGTGATGTCGGCGTCGCGCCCGTCGGCGGTCAGCGAGTAGTACGCCCGCGCGTCCAGACCGCGGTAACACAGCGTCGTGCCGCCGATGTCGCCCTCGCAGGTGTGGTTGGGGACCATGTCGAGGATGACCTCGATCCCTGCCGCGTGCAGCGCCTCGACCATCGTCGCGAACTCGGTGAGCTCGGCGCCGGGGACGCTGGCGTACCCGGGGTGGGGGGCCATGAACCCCAGCGTCGAATAGCCCCAATAGTTCGACGCTGCGCGCTCCAGCAGCGCGGGATCGCTGACGAACGACGCGACCGGCAGCAGTTCGAGCGTCGTCACCCCGACCCGCTGCAGATGGGCGATCACGGCGGGGTGCGCGAGCCCCAGATAGCTGCCCCGCTGCTCGGGCGGAACCTCGGGGTGGCGCATCGTATAGCCGCGCACGTGCACCTCGGCGAGGACCGTCTCCGCCCACGGGACGGTCGGACGCGGCCGGCGCGGCCCGGGCTGCTGCGCGGTCACCACCGAGAGCGGGACATGCCCGAGCGAGTCGACCGGGCACGGCGGCCCGGTCATCGGGTCGTCGCGCCAGCCGCGGGCGACGCCGAGGTCGGTGACGTGGCCGGTGATCCGCCGCGCGTAGGGGTCGACGAGGATCTTGGCAGGGTTCGCGCGCAGGCCCTCCCGGGGGCGGTAGGGACCGTGCACCCGATAGCCGTAGCGCTGCCCGGGGCGCACGCCGCGGACATGTCCGTGCCAGACGCCGAAGGTCTGCTCGGTGAGCTCGACCCGCCGTTCGGTCAGCGGGCTGCCCGGCTCGCCGGTGTCGTCCACCAGACACACCTCGACGGCGTCCGCGCTGGTCGAGGCGACCGCGAAGCGCACCCCGTCGTCGTCGACATGGGCACCCAACGGGAAGACCGGCACGATCGGCGAGGATAGAGCGCGTGGCCTCGCCCGGATCCCTGCCTGAGCCGACCGTCACCGACTGCGATCTTCGCGACCTCGTCATCCATATGGACGGCGTCGACGTGCGTCGCGGCGCCACCACCTTGATCACCGACGTCGCGTGGTCGGTCGAGCTCGACGAGCGCTGGGTCGTGCTCGGGCCCAACGGCGCCGGCAAGACGACGCTGCTGCGCCTGGCCGCCGCCGAGCTGCATCCGACGGCGGGCACGGTGGACGTGCTCGGCGAGCGGCTCGGCCGGGTGAACGTGTTCGAGCTGCGCCCGCGCATCGGGTTCGCCTCGGCGAATCTCGCCGTGCGGGTGCCCGGCGACGAGGTTGTCAGCGACGTCGTGGTGAGCGCCGGATACGGGGTGCTCGGCCGCTGGCGCGAGCACTACGACGCGACCGACACCGACCGGGCGCGCTACCTGTTGGCGGCGCTGGGGGTCGAGCGGTTGGCCGGCCGGGCGTTCGGGACGCTGTCGGAAGGCGAACGCAAGCGGACGCTGATCGCCCGCGCCCTGATGACCGACCCCGAGCTGCTGCTGCTCGACGAGCCCGCGGCCGGTTTGGACCTCGGCGGGCGCGAGGACCTGGTCGGTCGGCTCGCGGCGCTGGCAGCCGACGCGGACGCGCCGGCGTCGGTGCTGGTCACCCATCATGTCGAGGAGATCCCACCCGGCTACACGCACGGCCTGCTGCTGCGCGCGGGTCGGGTCATCGCCGCCGGGCTGCTCGACGATGTGCTCACCGACGAGAACCTCTCGGCGACGTTCGACCTTCCGTTGGCCGTGCAGCGCCGGCGCGGCCGGTATACGGCGTGGCTGCGCTGAGGTCTGCTCCACGTCGTGTGCTCAGATCGGCGATCGGCGGGTTAGGGTGCGCGACGTGACTGAGTTCGTGAGCCTCGAGGTCGACAACGGCGTGGGCACCATCCGCCTCGACCGGCCGCCGATGAACGCGCTGAACCGCCAGGTGCAGGAGGAACTGCTCGAGCTGGCTGGCGAGGCGACCCGGCGTGACGATATCCGTGCGGTCGTCATCTACGGCGGCGAGAAGGTCTTCGCGGCCGGCGCGGACGTCAAGGAGATGTCCACCATGTCCTATTCGGACATGGCTCCGATCGCGCGGCGGCTGTCCGCCGGGCTCGGTGCGATCTCGACGATCCCGAAGCCGACCATCGCCGCGGTCACCGGATACGCGCTGGGCGGCGGTCTCGAGGTCGCGCTGAGCGCCGACCGGCGGATCGTGGGTGACAACGCCAAGCTCGGCGTCCCGGAGATCCTGCTCGGCATCATCCCCGGCGGCGGCGGCACCCAGCGGCTCGCCCGGCTGATCGGCCCGGCCCGGGCGAAGGACATGGTCTACACCGGACGGTTCGTGGACGCCCAGGAGGCGCTGGCCATCGGCCTGGTCGACGAGGTCGTCCCCGCGGACCAGGTCTACAGCCGCGCGCTCGAGTACGCCGCGCAGTTCGCCAACGGCCCCGCGCTGGCCCTCGCCGCGGCGAAGAAGGCGATCGACGGCGGTCTCGACGCCGACCTGCGGACCGGCCTCGACATCGAGTCGGATGTGTTCGCCGGGTTGTTCGCCACCGAGGACCGGACGATCGGCATGCAGTCGTTCATCGAGAACGGCCCGGGGAAGGCGAGCTTCACCGGGCGCTGAGTCCTCGGGACCGGTGGGCCGAGGATCATCCGGCCGTGGCGTGGACGAAGGAGCAACCATGACCGGCATCCCGAGCCCGGCGACCGGTTCCCGAACCGCTCTCGACCCTGTTCGACACCGATGACCGTGCATGATCGACGGCTGCGGGACGGCGCGACCGTTCCGCCGCCGGCGATCTCCCGGGCCGCCGAGCCGGCGCCGAACCCGCATGCGACGGCCGAGCAGGTGGCGGCGGCGCGGCGCGACCCGAAACTGGCCAACGTCCTGTACCACGATTGGGAAGCCGGCTCGTACGACGAGAAGTGGTCCATCTCCTACGACGAACGCTGCATCACCTACGCCGCCGACCGGTTCCGCCATATCGCCGGGGACGCCGACTGGCCCTACGCGCGGGCGCTGGAGCTGGGCTGCGGAACCGGCTTCTTTCTGCTCAACCTCATGCAAGCCGGTCTGGCCGAGCGCGGCTCGCTGACCGATCTCTCCCCCGGCATGGTGCAGGCGGCCCTGCGCAACGCCGGGAGCCTCGGCCTGTGCGAGGGCAGGGTCGACGGCCGCGTTGCCGACGCAGAGCGGATCCCCTACGACGACGACACGTTCGACGTGGTCGTCGGGCACGCCGTACTGCATCACATTCCCGACGTCGAGGGAGCGCTGCGTGAGGTGCTCCGGGTGCTGCGGCCGGGCGGGCGGTTCGTCTTCGCCGGTGAGCCGACGCGGATCGGCGATCGCTACGCCCGTCGGCTCGGCGCGCTGACCTGGAAGACCGTCACGACGGTCACCCGGCTTCCGGGGCTGGGGGGCTGGCGGCGCCCGCAGGCCGAACTCGACGAGTCGTCGCGGGCGGCCGCACTGGAGGCCGTCGTCGACCAGCACGTGTTCGAGCCGGCCGAGCTGGAGGCGATCGCGCATCGCGCGGGGGCCGGCGACGTGCGGGTGGTGACCGAGGAGTTCACCGCCGCGATGCTCGGCTGGCCATTGCGCACCGTCGAGGCCGCGGTGCCCGCGGAGAAGCTCGGGATGCGGTGGGCGATGTTCGCCTACCGCAGCTGGCAGCGACTGTCGTGGTTGGACCGGCAGGTGCTCTCGCGGGTGGTGCCGCGGGGATGGTTCTACAACGCACTGATCACCGGGACGGCGTAGCGCCCGATCGGGTCGGGCGCGGCCCCGCGACGCGATCGAGCCGCGCCACGCGGACGCTCTGACGCTGCGTCACGGATCCCGTCATACCCTGAGTGATCATTGCTCGCCGTCCGGGTGGTGCCGAGATCCCAGGAACGGGCTTCGCGCTCGGCGATGGCAGCATCCGACGCGGAGGTGTGCGATGAGCGAGGCGGCGAGCGGGCTCTCGATCGGGTGCTCGCCCGAGTCCGGCCCCGACGAGGGGGCGGGCGAGCCGCCCGGCGTCGTCGTCGTGGGCGAAGGGGCCGCGGCGGACGGACTCGCCGGCGACCTGCGTGCCGCCGGGCTCACGGTGGCGGGCACCGTCGCCGTCGCGGCGGCGGCCGCGCCGTTGGCAGGGCCGGGAACGGTCATCGTCGCCGACGTCGGTGGAGGCGCCGAGATCGTCGCGGAACTGGTCGCGACGATGCCCACGGTGCCGGTGCTGGCCGTCGCGGCGGACCCGGCGCACGGCCTGGTCCTTGCGGCGGTGCGCGCGGGGGCGGCCGGCTTCGTGGTGCGCACGTCCGCGTGGATCGACGTCCCCGACGCGGTGCGGCGCATTGCGGCGGGGGAGACGGTGTTCACCCCGGGACTGGCCGCCGAGGTGCTCGACTCCTACAGCGGCGGGGTCCGGGCGGGGGCGCCGCGGCTGACCCAGCGGGAGTCCGAGGTGCTGGCTCTGGTCGTCGAGGGACTCACGGCGCGGCAGATCGCAACTCGGTTGGTGCTGTCGCCGCGCACGGTGGAGAACCACGTCCAGCGCATGCTGCGCAAGCTCGAGCTGTCCGGTCGCGCGGCACTCGTGCGTTACGCGATCGAGAACTGCCTCGTCTAACCCCCCTGTGAGTGCGTAACAGTGTTCTAACACTGTTACGCACTCACAGGGGGTGCTGACCAGGCATGAAGCCGCGTCAGTATCTCGCTGAGCACGGCCGGGATGTCGGCGTCCAGCGCGACGTGCACCTGCGGGCCCGGGGCCGCAGGCCGGCGGTCGGCGACGACGACCCCCCGCGCCGGGCCCAGATCGCAGGCCACGCGCAGCGGGAGCCCGGTGGTGCGCAGCGTCCCGGGCACGACCGCCTCCAGCACCGCCAGTGCGTCGTGCAGCGCCACCGCGTCGAGGCCATACCGGGTCCGGAACGCGTCGTGGTAATGCCCGATCATCGCGGCGAGTTGCGCGCAGCGCGGGCCGCTCGCGGCCAGGTCGGCGAGCCAGCGACGGTCCGCGAGGCAGCGCATCGTGAGATCGAGCGGCACGAGTGTCACGGGCACCTCGGCCTGGGTGAACACCCGATGTGCGGCCTCGGGGTCGGAGAAGACGTTGAACTCCGCCGCACCGGTCGTGTTGCCCGCGCCGAGCGACCCGCCCATCGCCACGATTCGTCCGATCCGGGCGGTCAGCTCGGGGTGGACGGCCAGCAGCAGGGCGACATTGGTCAGCGGGCCGATCGGGACGACGGTGACCGGCTCCGGTGCGGCCCGCAGCACGTCGGCCATCAGCCCGACCGCCCCGCGCGGGTCGGGTCCCGCGGCGGGCTCGGGCAGGCCGGCGGCCAGCCCGCCGAGACCGTCGGCGCCGTGCCAGCTCTCGGCGCGTTCGCGTTGCGGATGCACCAGCGGTCGGTCGGCCCCGGCGGCCAGCGGGACGTCGTCGCGGCCGGCCAGCGCGAGCAGCCGCGCCGCGTTGGCGGTCGTGACCGGCAGCGGGACGTTGCCGAAGACCGTGGTGACCGCGCGCACCTCGACCTCCGGGCTGGCCAGCGCGAGCAGCAGCGCGACGGCATCGTCCACGCCCGGGTCGGTGTCGATGATCAAGGGGGTCGGCACCGTCCCAGCCTGGCACAGTCGCCGACGGCGACGGGCCTGCGTCGAACCACCCTGGCGAACCGGGCCCAGTCCCCGCATAGGCTCACTCGGGTGAGCAGCAGGCGGCGACGACGGGCCACGGGCCGATCGACGCGGCGCAGCCCTCGCGATCCCCGGCAGGCGCGTTTTCTCACCTGGGAGTCGCTGCGCTGGGTGATCCGCCATCGTGCCGTCACACCGTGGTATCTCGTGCGCTACCTGCGGCTGCTGCGGTTCCGGCTGGCGAATCCGCACGTGATCCTGCGCGGCATGATCTTCCTCGGCAAGAATGTGGAACTCCACGCACGGCCTGGGTACGGCCGGTTGGAGATCGGCCGGTGGGTCCATATCGGCGACGGCAATGCGATTCGCTGCCACGAGGGATCGCTGCGGATCGGCGACAAGGTCGTCTTCGGTCGCCACAACACGGTCAACTGCCACCTCGACGTCGAGATCGGGGCGGCGACGATCATCGCGGACTGGGTGTACGTCACCGACTTCGACCATGTCACCGCGGACGTACACGTGCCGATCAAGGACCAGGGCATCGTGAAGGCGCCGGTACGGATCGGGCCGGACTGCTGGCTCGGGGTCAAGTCGTCGGTGCTGCGCGGCACCCGGATCGGGCGGGGGAGCGCGCTGGGAGCGCATGCCGTGGCGCGCGGTGACATCCCGGAGTACTCGATCGCGGTCGGAGCCCCGGCCCGGGTTGTGCGCGACCGGCGTGCCGACTACGAGGCCGCGGCCCAGCAGCGGGCGGCGGTGGCCGATATCGCGCGTAAGACGCAGGCCGCGGTGCGCGCGCGGCTCGGCCGGGGCGGTCCGCATCTGCGCAGGTGAGAATGCCCTGTGAGCGCGGCGCGGGGTTAGAGCACTGCGCCGCACTCACAGCGCCGCACTCACAGGGCCTGGCCGGTGGGGATCTTGGGTCGGGCCAGCTCGACGGGACCGCCGGCGGGCGCGCGGGTGTAGACCGCCGCCGTGTGGGCTGCCACCCTGGTCCAGTCGAACTCCGAGCCGAGCCTGGCCCGTGCCGCGTGGGCTCGCCGCGCCGCGGCGGCCGGATCGTCGAGGACCGTACCGACCGCGGCGGCCAGCCCGGGCACGTCGCCGGGAGCGAACGACACCCCGGTGACGCCGTCGAGTACCACCTCGCCCAGCCCGCCCGCGGTCGAAGCGACCAGTGGTGCCCCCGCGGCGGCCGCCTCGAGGGCGACGATGCCGAACGGCTCGTAACGGCTGGGCAGCACGACCGCGTCCGTCGCGGTGAGCAGCGCGGCCAGTTCGGAGTCCGGGAGATGCCCGGCGAACGTGGCAGCGCGCCGCACGCGGTGCCGGCGCGCCTCGTCGACGAGGAACTCTCGCTGCGTGCCCTGTCCGGCGATGACGAGCCGGGTGCCGGGATGGCGGCGGCGGATCCGGGGCAGGGCCGCCAGCAGATCCTGAACGCCCTTCTCGTACTCCAGGCGACCCACGAAGAGCAGCAGCGGGACACCCCCGGGCGCGTAGCGGTCGCGCGCCGCGGTCACCGCGGTCCGGCCGACTCGCCAGCGCCGGGCGGTGATTCCGTTCTGCACCACGGCGATCGACGCCGCGTCGAGCTCGAACAGGCCGGCCACCTCGTCGCGCATCGAGCGCGAACAGGTGATCACCGAGTCGGCCCGCTGGGCCAGCCACCACTCCACGGAATGCACCTGCTGGTTGAGCGGTGTGGACAGCCACCCCCCGTGCCGCCCCGCCTCGGTGGCGTGCAGGGTCGCGACGAGCGGGATGTCCAGCAGGTCGGCGAGGGTGATCGCGGGGTGGGCGACGAGCCAGTCGTGGGCGTGGATCACGTCGGGACGCCAGTCCCCGAGCCGAAGCAGCGCGGTGCGGAGCATGCTGTGGCCCATCGCGAGGGTCCAGGCAACCAGGTCTCGCGTGAACTCGAGATGGGGCGGGTCCTCGGCCGCCCGCAGCACCCGGACCCCGCCGACGTGTTCATCACAGGTCGGATGGGTGCTCGCGTCGGTGCCGGTGGCCTGGCGGGAGAGCACGACGACCTCGTGCGCGGCGGCGGCGAGCTCGCCGGCCAGCGCGTGGACGTGCCTGCCGAGGCCCCCGACGAGGACGGGGGGGTACTCCCACGACAACATCAGCACCCGCATCCGGGTCATCTTGGCAAACGGTCGAATCGGGTCTACCGAACGGTTGGCGCGGGCGAAACGGCGCACAGGCCCCGGGCGTCGAGATGGCCGAACACGGCGTCGCACCCCCAGCCGGAGGCGAGCCGCGCCGCGCTGCGACGCCTGCCCGCGCGCAGCAGCCGGGCCAGTTCGCCCACCCGGCCGGCGTGCAGGTCCGCCCTGGAGCGCGCGTAGCCGGCGGCGGAGTTCTTGCTGACCATGAACGCCCAGTCGCTCGACAGGGCCAGCAGCGCCTGCCCGGCCAGCGCGTCGATGACCGGGTCGCGGCCGATCGGGACCGTGCCCGTCCGACCGCTGCGAATGCCACGAACCTGCTGTTCCCGGGCAACCGTCTCGGAGCGTTCGCACCACGAGGCGGGTCGGTCGACGGCGGCGAGCAGTTCGCGCTGCACGTCGGCCTGCTGCGCCACCAGGTCGGCGACCTGCCCGCCCGCCCACACCCGCCAGTCCTTGCCCGACCCCCACGACGACGCGGGCGGCCGCACCGGCCCTGTCACCAGTCCCGCGTCGACCGCGCCGCGCAGGGTCGAGACCCGTACCCCGGCGTCCGGCAGCGCCCGCAACACTGCCGCCAGCCAGGCCGGGCCCTCATGCCACCAGTGCCCGAACAGCTCGGTGTCGAACGCGGCCACGGTCAGTCCCGGCCGCCCCAGCCGTTCGCGGATCCCGACGAGCCGCTCCCGCACCACCGACACGAAGTCCGCGGCGTCGCGCGCCACGGCGGCGGCGGCCCGCACCGGGTCGTACGCCCGCTTGCGTTCCGGCGGCACGGTGCGGCCGGTGACCCGGGCCGGCTTGAGGCCCGACGGGTGGTCGAAGGTGTGGAAGTCGCGGTAGTCCCGGCCGCCGGGGTAGCCCTTGCGCGGCGACCACACCCGGTAGGTGACGTCGAGGTCGCGGCCGAAGCACACCACGTCCGAGTCGCCGACGGTGCGCGCCAGCGCGGTGTCGCCGTGCAGCGCGGGGCCGTCGACGAGGAACCGGCGCACCCCCGCCGCGGCATAGCCCTCCTCCATCCCGGGTGCGTAGCCACACTCCGGTGCCCAGATCCCGGCGGGCCGGTGGCCGATCCGCCGGGTGGCATCGGCCAGCCCGGTCTCCAGCGCGAACCCGCGTACCCGGGGATCGAGCAGCGGGGCGAACGGATGGGTGGCCGGGCCACCGAGCAGCTCGCAGACGCCGGTGTCGGCCAGCGCGCGCAGGATCGGGGATGCGCCGTGGCGCCAGCGGGTCTCGAACTGCGCGAGCGCCGCGCTCGCCAGCCGGTGCTCGCGCGCCGCCAGCTCCGGCAGCCGCGGCGCCGCGCCATGGGCGCGCAGCAGCCAGCCGCCCAGCCAGTCGTGCATGCCGCGCAGGCAGTGCGGGTCGTCGAGCTGGGCGGCCAGCACCGGGGTGACGCCCAGGGTCACCAGATCGCGCCGACCCTCCTCGGCCAGCGTGTGCAGCACCTCGACCACCGGGAGGTAGGAATGCGCCCAGGACTGATAGAGCCATTCCTCGCCGACCGGCCAGCGCCCGTGGTGGGCCAGCCAGGGCAGGTGGCTGTGCAGCACGAGGCAGAAGGTCCCGATCATCGGTGAACCGCGATCGCCACGAGGTCCAGGCTGTCCGCCAGCCCGTCGGGCCGCAGCTCGAAGTCCTCGGTGCGCACCGCCGCGACGTCGGCGCGCAGGTCCGCGGGCCACTCGCACCCGCCGACGGCCACCGCCACCTGAGCGTCGACGAGCGAGCCGCCATGCCGGGCGTCGAGCTCGCGCAGTCGCGGCCCGTGGTGCAGCCCGTGCAGTTCGACGTCGGCGAATCCGGCCGCGGCGATGAGGTCCGCCAGCTCCGCCGGGGCGAACTCGCGGGTGTGGAACGGGTTGAGCGGAGTGTCGCGGCCGGGGGAGAACGTGATCCGGTTCGGGGTGGACAGCAGCAGCGCGCCACCGGGGCGCAGCACCCGCGCGCATTCGGCCAGGAACCGGGCTTGCTCCCAGAGATGTTCGATCACCTGCAGCGAGATGACGACGTCGACGGCGCCGGTGGCGGTGGGTAGGGCGACCAGGTTGGCCCGGGCCACCGCCACCCGCGGATACCGACGGGCCGCGTGTGCGGTGACGAGCGAGTCGTAGTCGAGCGCGAGGACCCGGCGCGCACCGGTGGCCAGCAGGTCGGCGCCGTAGCCCTCACCGCAGCCCGCCTCGAGCACGACCGCCCCCGCGCACCGGGCCGCCAGCGCGCGGTAGACGGCCTCGTGACGGCGGAACCAGTAGTTCTCCTGGCTGACCCCCGGTACCGTCCGCTCGCCCGTGACGGGCAGGAGACCCTGCTGATCACCATCACTGTCGGTCATCGCCGGTGCACTCTACCGGCGCCGGTTCGCCGCGCGGGCGCATCGCGGCGCCGCCGACCCCCCTCGCGCCGGGCCCGTAGGCTGCAGGTGGACGGGTCGCAGACGGGGAGGTCGCAATGACCCACGAGCTGCCGGACCTTGACCAGCGGCTGGTGGATGCCGTCGAGCGGCTCGGCGACGCCGCGCGCGCCATGCTGCGCCGTGGCGCCCTCGCCGAGGGGCTGTCGCTGACCCAGGCCCAGCTGCTGCTGCGGATCACCGCGGACACCGCCCCGCCGCAGGGGACCGGTGCGCTGGCGGGCTGGCTGGAGGTGTCGGCGCCGACGGTCAGCGACGCGGTCCAGGCGCTGGCCCGCAAGGGACTGGTCGAACGCGGGCTGCGCTCAGGGCGGGCCTGGACCGCGACCGCCACCGGACGGGCCGTGGCGCGGCGGCTGCGGCACTGGCCGGACCCGCTGCGCGCCGCCGTGGGCGGGCAGCCGACCGCGGCGAAGTCCGTGGCGCTGGAGACGCTGCTCCGGGCGATCGCCGCGCTCCACGCCGGGGGGCATATCAGCACCGCGCGAACGTGCCTGACCTGCCGATTCTTCCGTGACGGCCCCGAGGCCTGGTGCACCCTGCTGGAGACGGCGCTGACGCAGGGTGGGCTGCGGGTGGACTGCTCGGACCATGAGCCGCGAACGAGCGCGTGAGGATGGCTCAGTGCCCCTTGGGGTATCCCGTCGCGGCGTAGCGTCGACCCGCACCGGTGCCCGGAGGGACGCCGTCGCCGCGGTCGCCCGTGCTGGCGCTCGCCCGGGTGGGCGGCGCGGATGCCGGGCGCTCGCCGGCGTCCGCGGGTCGCAGCAGCGGCGAATGGGCCAGTACCGCGATCCCGGTGATGAGGACTCCCATCCCCAGCGCCGCCAGGGCGAGCGGAGCACCCGGCGCCGGCAGTGGCTCACCGAACCCGACGACGCCGAGCAGGTAGCTGGTCAGCGGGTCGGCGATGACGATGGCCGTCATCGCCGGGGCCAGTGGGCCGCGGGCGTACGCCGCCTGCTGGAGGCTGAACGAGACCAGCGAGACGGCCGCCAGGGCGTAACCGGGCCAGCTGGTCAGCAGCCCGACGAAGCCGCCGTCGACGGCGGTCGCCGTGGTGAGCTTCGTCACGGCGGCGCCCACGCTGAACAGCACCCCGGCACTGACCGCGAGCATCGCCGCGCCGACCGGTGCCGACCGGCCCCGCGCCAGCACCACCAGCAGGGCCGCGAGCAGGAGCACGGCGAGCACCGCCGGGATCAAGGTGGCGTGGTTCGCCACCTCGATGCCGGACGAGCCGCGGGTGGACAGCACCAGCACCAGCCCGCCGCACACGGCGACGGCACCGACCCAGTCCAGCAGGCTCGGCCGGCGACCGGTACCCAGGGCGGCCAGCGGAATGCTGAACAGCAGTGTCGTCACCATCAGCGGCTGCACCACCGACAGTGACCCCAGGTGCAGCGCCGCCGCCTGCAGGACGAAGCTGCCGCCGTCGACGACCCAGCTGGCCAGCCACAGCGGCGTGGTGAGCAGCGCGAACGCGAAGCCGAGGCCGTGACGCAACCTGCGCCGCATCACCTGCCGGCGGGGGTCCGCGGTGGCGCCCGGTGCCGGAGGGGGCGCGCTCTGCCGCACCTTCCGGGCCAGCCGCGACGCAGCGCGCTGTTCGCCGGCGGCGCTGAGCGCGGCCAGCGCCGCCGACGCCAGAGCCAGCGCGATGACGATCACTTCGTCTCCCCGGGATCGACGGACGAGCCACGATGCGGGTCGGGCGCCCCGGGCCCGGCCCGGAGTCACCTTGACCCTTCAATACGCGGCCGTCATCCGGAATTCCCCCGACCCGGCCCTCGGTGATCCCCCGGTGGGTCATCCGCACCGGACCGGCCGGCGGGTCATCGGCACGATCGTGGCGATTCCGGCGCCACGACCACCGTTCGTGCTCATCCCGCTGGTCATCCGATACCGCAGGCCCCCGTCACCGGCCTGTGCGGAGCCTCGTCGGTGGTGAGTGTTCTCACCCCGCCGTGCGTTTGCCGTGCCGATACCCCCCGGTAAGAATGCTCAGGAGGTCGCCCGCCCAGCCGCCCAGCGGCCGTGGCTGGCACAGTTCGACGATCGAACGGGCACGGCGCCGCGACCGCCCCCGGCCACCGGGTTGCGGCCATCGGCTGCAGCGCCCCGGAAGAGGTTTTGCGAGCAAGCGGTGTACTGCACGGGGCGTGCGCCGCTCACCGGCAGGAGGTCGAAGAGGTCCGATGAAGATCGTTGTGCTGGTCAAGCAGGTGCCGGATACCTACTCGGAGCGAAAGCTCTCCGGTTCTGACCACACTCTGGACCGGGACGCCACGGATGCGGTGCTGGACGAGATCAACGAGCGGGCGGTCGAGGCTGCCCTGCAGTTGAAGGAGTCGCACGACGGCGCTGGTGATTCGACGGTGATCGTGGTGACCATGGGCCCGGACCGGGCCACGGATGCGATCCGCAAGGCGCTGTCGATGGGGGCCGACGCCGCGGTGCACCTGTCGGACGAGGCGCTGCGCGGCAGCGACGCGGTGCAGACCGCGCGCGCGCTGACCAAGGTGCTGGGCACGATCGACGGGGTCGATCTGGTCCTGGCCGGGAACGAGGCCTCGGACGGCCGGGCCGCCGCGCTGCCCGCGATGGTCGCCGACCTGCTGGGGCTGCCGGCGCTCACCCACGCCCGGGAGATCGCGGTCGAGGGCTCGACGGTGAAGGTGAAGCGCGAGACCGACGACGGGGTGACCCACCTGACCGCCGAGCTGCCCGCGGTGGTGAGCGTCGGCGAGAAGATCAACGAGCCGCGGTACCCCTCGTTCAAGGGAATCATGGCGGCGAAGAAGAAGCCGGTGACGACCCTGAGCCTGGCCGATGCCGGGATCGACGCGTCGGAGGTGGGTCTGGCCAATGCCCTGTCGAGCGTGACGAGCTCGCAGCCGAAGCCGCCGAAGAGCGCGGGCGAGAAGATCGAGGACGAGGGCGACGGCGGCGCGAAGATCGCCGCGTACCTCGTGGCGCAGAAGCTCATCTGACCCGGATCGACGGAGGAGAACAGTCATGGCTGAGGTACTGGTCCTCGTCGACCACCTCGACGGTGAGATCAAGAAGAGCACGTATGAGCTGCTGACCGCGGCGCGGACGCTGGGCGAGCCGGCGGCGGTCGTGGTGGGCCCGGCCGGGACCGCGGCGGGGCTCGCCGAGGGGCTGCGCGGGCACGGCGCGGCGAAGATCTACGTCGCGGAGACCGACTCGAACGAGTTCCTGACCCCGCAGGTGGGGGTGCTCGCGTCGCTGATCGAGCGGGTCGACCCGGCGGCGGTGCTGATCTCGGCGACGGCCGACGGCCGGGAGATCGCGGGCAGGCTCGCGGTTCGCACCAACTCGGCGCTGCTGGTCGACGCGGTCGCCGTGTCGGCGTCGGGCGTGACGCATTCGGTGTTCGGCGGCGCCTACATCGCCGAGGCCACGGCGAACACCGGGCATCCGGTGATCACCCTGCGCCCGGGTTCGGTGGAGGTCGAACCGGCCGACGGCGCCGGCGTCGAGGAGACCGTCGAGGTGCCCGCGGCGGCCGGGCGCAGCGCCGCGGTGATCAGCCGTGAGCCGATCGTCGGCGGCGACCGTCCGGAGCTCACCGAGGCGTCGGTCGTCGTCGCGGGTGGTCGCGGGGTCGGCTCGGCGGATGACTTCGCGCTCGTGGAGGGCCTCGCCGACGCCCTCGGGGCCGCGGTCGGCGCGTCCCGCGCCGCGGTGGACTCGGGCTACTACCCGCACCAGTTCCAGGTCGGACAGACCGGTAAGACGGTCTCCCCGCAGCTGTACATCGCGCTGGGCATCTCCGGCGCGATCCAGCACCGGGCCGGGATGCAGACCAGCAAGACGATCATCGCGGTGAACAAGGACCCCGAGGCGCCGATCTTCGAGATCGCCGACTTCGGCGTCGTCGGGGACCTGTTCAAGGTCGCCCCGCAGCTGCAGGAGGAGATCGCCAAGCGCAAGGGCTGACGGCTGCGCCCGCAGCGCCCCCGGTCACGGCCGGGGGCGCTGTCGCGTTCCGGCCCGCCGCACCGGCGTCTGTTCACCCCGCTGCCACCCGGGTGTCGTCGCCGGTGGGTCCGGGTGTTCGCCCTGGCCACGTACAAGGTCTCCGTGACCTCTTCACAGGTACTGGTCCGGACGCCGGAGGCGGCCGGATCCCGGTACTCCCTGCTGCTGACGACCGATGCCGGTGCGGTGCGGGCCGCCCAGCGACTGCGCCATCACGTGTTCGCCACCGAGCTGGGCGCCGACCTGCACGGCCCCGCGCCCGGCATCGACGCGGACCGCTTCGACGAGTTCTGCGACCACCTGGTGGCCCGCGACGACAGCACCGGGGAGATCGTCGGAACCTATCGGCTGCTGCCGCCGGAGCGGGCGGCCATGGCGGGTGCCCTCTACTCCGAGGGCGAGTTCGACCTGGCCGCGCTTGCGCCGCTGCGGTTGTCGCTGGTGGAGGCGGGCCGATCCTGCGTGCACCCCGACCACCGCGACGGCGCCGTCGTCGGACTGATCTGGGCCGGGATCGCCCGGTACCTGCTGCTCACCGGCCACCGCTGGCTGGCCGGTTGCGCGAGCGTTCCCCTGCAGGACGGCGGGGCGCTCGCCGCGGGCGTCTGGGAGCGGGCGCAGACGCGACACCTCTCGCCCGAGCGGTACCGGGTACGCCCGCTGCAACCGTGGCCCGCGGAGACCATCCGCCACCGGCGCGGCGCCATGCCCCCGCTGCTGCGCGGCTACCTGCGGCTGGGGGCGTGGGTCTGCGGACCGCCCGCGCACGATCCGGACTTCGGTGCCGCCGACTTCTTCGTCCTGCTCGGCCTCGACCACATCGACGACCGCTACCTGCGGTTCTTCCTCGGCGGGGATCGGTGACCGAGCGCGCACCCGCGTCGGCCGCCGTCGTCGGGGCGATCCATCCCGGCCCCTCGCCCGCGACCGACCGCCCCGGTGGGGCCTGGATGCCCTACTCCCCGTGCGGGCCCGCCTGCCTACCACCCGGGGGCCCGCCGCGCCGGCTGCGGATCGCGCGGCGGTGCTGCGCGCTGACGGCGCTGCTGCTCGTGGCCCTCCCTCTCGTCTGGCTGCCGCGCGCGCGCCTGCGCGGCCGGACCGTCGCGTGGCTGTCCCGCGGTGTGCTGCGCGCGGCAGGGGTGCGGCTGCGGATCCGCGGCGGCCGCTACGCCGAGCCCGGCGAAGGGGCCCTGGTGGTGGCCAACCATCTGTCCTGGATCGAGGTGCTCGCGCTCGGCGCCGCACAGCCGGTCCGGATGCTCGCCAAGCGGGAGGTCCGCGACTGGCCGGTCATCGGCGCGCTGGCCGCCCGGACAGGGACGCTGTTCGTCGACCGGGCGGGACTGCGTGGGCTGCCCGCGACGGCCGCGGCGGTGGCCGAGGCGCTGGGCGCGGGCGAGGTCGTCGGCGTCTTCCCGGAGGGGACGACGTGGTGCGGCGGCGCCGCGGGCCCGTTCCGGCGCGCGGCGTTCCAGGCCGCGCTCGAGGCGGGCGCGCCGGTGCGCCCGGTGGCAATCACGCTGCGGCTGCGGGACGGCACCCCGGCCAGGGCGGCCGCGTTCATCGGCGAGGACACCTTCCTCGGTGCGCTGCGCCGGGCCATGGGGCTGCCCGGTCTGGTGTGCGAGCTGACCGTGCTGCCGGCGATCGGCCCCGGCGCGGCCGACCGCCGCGAGCTGGCCGCCGCGGCGGGTGCGGCGATCGCCGCGGTGACCGGCGTGGCACATCCGGTGCATCCCGGCCCGGTCTCGCGCCCGGCCGCGACCCGACACGGCCCGTCGCCCGCGTCCTCCTGGACCGGGTGTGCGAGCGGCGCGCACGGCGTCGAGACGTCCCGTGGTCGTCGGCATGGTCCTCGCCGAAACGCCGGTGACGGCGGACCGAGACCGCACGTCCAGCGCGAGGTCGACGTGGGGGCGTAGCCGGGGCGCAGGGCCGCGGCCCGGGGACATGTCTCGGCGACTACGCTGGACGCCGGTGATGACCGACGGGACGGACTGTGACCGGGGTGAACGCGACCTATCTCGACCACGCCGCCACGACACCGATGCTCCCGCAGGCGGTGGCGGCGGTCAGTGAGGCGTTGGCGATGACCGGCAACGCCTCGTCCCTGCACTCGTCGGGCCGGCGATCCCGAAGACTGGTCGAGGAGGCCCGCGAGCGGCTCGCCGCGGCGGTCGGTGCCCGTCCGTCCGAGGTCGTGCTGACCACCGGTGGCACCGAGAGCGACAACCTCGCGGTCAAGGGCCTGTACTGGTCGCGCCGGGCGGCCGACCCGCGGCGTACCCGCGTGCTGGTCTCCGAGATCGAGCACCACGCGGTCCTGGATTCGGCCGAATGGCTGGCCGAGCATGAGGGTGCGCAGCTGGAGCTGCTCGAGGTCGACGAATGGGGCCGGGTTCGCCCGGAGACGTTGCGGGCCGCCGTGGAGCGCGCGCCCGAGACCGTTGCGCTGGTCTCGGTGATGTGGGCGAACAACGAGGTCGGCACGGTGAACCCGATCCGCGAGCTGGCCGGCATCGCCCACGAGTTCGGCATCCCGATGCACACCGATGCCGTGCAGGCGGTCGGCATCCTCCCGGTCCGTTTCGCGGCCTCCGGCGCCGACGCGCTCACGCTCACCGCGCACAAGCTCGGCGGCCCCTACGGTGCGGGCGCGCTGCTGCTGAGCCGCGAGGTCGGGCTCACCCCGCTGCTGCACGGCGGCGGGCAGGAACGCGACGTGCGCTCCGGGACGATCGACATGCCGTCGGTGCTGGGGCTGGCCACCGCTGTCGAGCTCGCGGTGGCCGACGCGCCGCGCCGCGCCGAGGTTCTCGCGAAGCTGCGCGACGACCTGGTGGCCCGGGTGCTCGCCGCGGTCCCGGACGCCCGGCTCAACGGCGACCCCGGCACCGGCCTCGTCGACGGCGGGCCGTCGCGGCTGCCGGGCAACGCCCACCTGTCGTTCCCCGGCTGCGAGGGGGACAGCCTGATCATGTTGCTCGACGCGCACGGCATCGAGTGCTCCACCGGTTCGGCCTGCACCGCGGGGGTCGCCCAGCCCAGCCATGTGCTGCTGGCGATGGGCGCCGACGAGGCCACCGCCCGCGGGTCGCTGCGCTTCTCGCTGGGCCACACCTCCACAGCCGAGGACGTCGACGCCGTCGCCGCGGTGATCGGGCAGGTCGTCGAGCGGGCCCGGCGCGCGGGCCAGAACGGGAACGGCCGCGCGCACCGGCGGGCGGCCGCCGGCCGGGGCTGATCCGGGCCGCGCGTGATGAGGGTCCTGGCCGCGATGAGCGGCGGTGTCGACTCCGCGGTCGCCGCGGCGCGGGCGGTCGATGCCGGACACGACGTCGTCGGGGTGCACCTGGCGCTGTCGCAGACGCCCGCGGCGCTGCGCGGCGGGTCCCGGGGCTGCTGTTCCAAGGAGGACGCGGGCGACGCCCGGCGCGCCGCCGACGTGCTGGGCATCCCGTTCTACGTCTGGGACTTCGCCGCCCAGTTCACCGAGAGCGTCGTCGAGGACTTCGTCGCCGCCTACGCCGCCGGGCAGACGCCCAACCCGTGCCTGCGGTGCAACGAGAAGATCAAGTTCGCGGCGTTGGCCGACAAGGCGCTGGCCCTGGGCTTCGACGCGGTCTGCACCGGGCACTACGCACGGCTGCAGGGCGGGGTGCTGCGCCGCGCCGTCGACCCGGACAAGGACCAGTCCTACGTCCTCGGGGTGCTCACCGCCCGCCAGCTGGCGCACGCCCTGTTCCCGATCGGGGACACGCCGAAGCCGCAGGTCCGGGTCGAGGCGGCCGCGCGCGGGCTGCGGGTGGCCGACAAGCCCGACAGCCACGACATCTGCTTCATCCCGTCCGGGGACACCCGGGCGTTCCTGGGCGAGCGGATCGGTGCCCGTCCCGGCCCGGTCGTCGACGCCGAGAGCGGGCAGGAGCTGGCCCGGCACGACGGTGTGCACGGCTTCACGATCGGCCAGCGCAAGGGGCTGGGCATCGACCGGCCCGCCGCCGACGGGCGCCCCCGCTACGTGCTGGGCATCGAGCCCGCCACCGGCACCGTGACCGTGGGCCCGGCCACGGCGCTGGACGTCCGGGAGATCGACGGCGCCCGCCCGGTCTGGTGCGGTGGCGCCGCCCCGGACGGTCCGATCCGCTGCGTCGCCCAGGTCAGGGCGCACGGCGGGCTCGCCCCGGCGACGGCCTGGCAGGACACGGACGAGTCGCTGCGGGTGCGCCTCGACGAGCCACTGCGCGGCGTCGCGCCGGGGCAGGCCGTGGTGCTGTACCGGCCGGACGTGGCCGGGGACGTGGTGCTGGGCAGCGCCACCATCACCGCCGCCCGCTGAGCGCGGCGGTCAGACCAGCTCGGGGACCCGCAGGTGGGCCAGCGCCAGCTCGAACTCGCCGACCTCGACGACTTCGAAGCCGGCGTCCCGGCTGACCCGCTCCCGCAGCCCGGCCGCGTGCTCCCGGCTCCGGTCCAGGGCCTCGCGGCTGTCGAAGCTCACCGCCCCGACCCCGAGCCCGGATTCCCGGTTGACCAGCAGGCTGGCGCTGCAGAACCCGTCGAAGGCCTCGACGGCCGGCAGCACGCCCATCTTGAACGCGTCGATGGCCCGCTCGGCCTGTGCCGGATCGGTGCGCACCCAGGTGGCGCGCACACAGGCGCCGGGGCGCGAGGTGTGGTCGCGGTGCAGGACCGCGATCTCCCACTCGTCGACCTGCGGCGGGCCGGCGCCGAGGATCTCGGCGCCCCGCTCCCGGATCGGCCGCAGCTGGTCCGCGCTGGCGAGCATCGCCTCCCTGGTCTGCCAGGAGCTCGTGGCGATGCAGCGGCCCGACCGGCGGTCGACCAGCATGGACAGACCGATGCATCCGTCGATGTCCTGAAGCAGAGGCAGCACCGTGTCGCGGACGTACGCGACACCCGCGTCGATCGACTCCGGACGGGCCTGCATCGTGACGGAACGTGCGTACACGACCCCATCCCCCTCCGATCGGGGTAGCGCCCCGGTGGCGCCACCGGCGGGTCTCACGGTCCTCCGCCCCGCCGGCTCAGGCAACGGCCGTTCCGGTGCGGTCGGCGACCGGCCCGGGGTGGGCGGTGGCGCATCGCCGGAGCCCATCGGGTACACCTCGGCCATGAGCATTCCCTCCGATCCGCTTGCCACGGCGCTCGCCGCCGCGGGGCTGTCCGGCGCGGTGCCGGGCGGGCCCGCGCCCGGCTCACCCCCATCGGATCCGGGTGGTCTCATCGTCACCGCGGCCGGGCCCGAGCCGGTCGGCGAGCCGCCCGCACGATGGTCCGCGGGGGCGGCCACCGGTGTCGGCTCGCTGCCCGGCACCGATCCACGGGAGGCCGCCGCGACCGTGGTCGGGGAGCTGCCGCTGCTGCCGCACCTGCCCGAGCTGCCGGCCCGCGGCGTCGGCTCGGATCTGATCGGGCGCGCGGCGGCGCTGCTGGTCGATCTCGCGGTGGAGGTGGTGCCGACCGCCTACCGGGTGACCGCCCGTCCGGGCCGCGACCAGCGCCGGGCCGTCGACCTGCTGCGCGCCGACGTCGACGCCCTCGACGAGGCCTGCGAGGCCGCCCGGCCGGCCTGGGTGAAGGTGCAGGCGGCGGGCCCATGGACGCTGGCGGCGTCGGTGGAGCTGCGGTCGGGGCACCGGGTGCTCACCGACCACGGTGCGGTTCGCGAGTTCGCCGAGAGCCTCACCGAGGGACTGCGCGGCCACGTCGCCGAGGTCGCCGCCCGCACCGGAGCCCGGGTGCTCGTGCAGCTGGACGAGCCGTCGCTACCCGCCGTGCTGCGCGGCTCGCTGCCCACCGCGTCCGGGTACGGCACGGTGCCCGCGGTGCCCGAACCCGACGCGGCGGACGCCCTACGCGGCATGATCGATGCGCTGCCGGTGCCGGTCGTCGTGCACTGCTGTGACGCGCAGCCCCCGGTACGGCTGCTCGCCGGGATCGGGGCGGCGGGCATCGGGATCGACGCGACGCGGCCCGCGCTGAGCGGGGACACCGCCGTCCCGGCGCTGCTGGACGCGCTCGGCGAGGTCTGGGACGCGGGCACGCCGCTGCTGCTCGGGATCGTCCCGGCCGTGGCGCCGTCCCGGCAGCCGGAGCTCAAGGCGTTGGCCCGCACCGCGTTCGATCTCGCCGACCGGCTCGGCTTCGACCGCGCCCGGCTGGCCGAGCTCGCCGTGCCGACCCCCGCCTGCGGGCTGGCGGGCGCGACGCCCGACTGGGCGCGGCGCGCGATGACGCTCGCCCGGGAGCTGGGGCAGGCGTTCACCGACCCGCCCGAGGGCTGGTAGGGCGCGTCGGCACCCCGACCGATCCCCCAGCCCCGGCATGATCGCCGTTTCGGTGGCGGGAGCCGCGGATGTCGCGGCTGCGCCCGCCAGGACGGTGATCTCGGGGTCGGGGCGTCGTCATGAGCGGGCGTCCGGCGCGAGCGATCGACGCCACCGGCGTAGGTTGCGGGTATGCACGGTGATCGCCTTCTGCTCGGCCCTGGCCCCTCCGTCCCCTACCCCGAGGCGCTCGAGGCGCTGACCCGGCCGGTGCTCGGCCACCTCGACCCGGACTACCTCGGTGTGATCAGCGAGATCGGCGACCGGCTGCGGGCCGTGTTCCGCACCGCCAACGCTCTCACCCTGCCGGTCAGCGGCACCGGATCGGCCGGGATGGAGGCCTGCCTGGTGTCGCTGCTGGAGCCGGGCGCGACCATCATCGTCGGCGTCAACGGGTACTTCGGCGAGCGGCTGTGCGAGGTCGCCTGCCGCGGCGGCGCCGAGGTCGTCCGGGTCGAGGCGCCGTGGGGCAGTCCGCTCGACCCCGCCGACCTGCTCGCGGCGCAGCGGGCGAACCCGCAGGCCGCGCTGCTCGCCGTCGTGGCCGCGGAGACCTCGACCGGGGTCCGCAACGACGTCGCCCCGCTCGGCCCCGAGCTCGCCGGAACCGACACGCTGTTGCTCGTCGACGCGGTGACCGCGCTGGGCGGAACCCCGCTGGAGGTCGACGAATGGCAGATCGACGCCTGCTACTCAGCGACCCAGAAATGCCTGGGCGCCCCGCCCGGGCTTGCCCCGGTGACCCTGAGCCCCCGGGCCGTGGAACGGATGCGGGCCCGCCGTACCCCGATCCAGTCCTTCTACCTCGACCTCGGGCTGCTGCAGGACTACTACCTGGCCAGCCCGCCCACCTACCATCACACGGCGTCCTCGACGCTGGCGTACTCGCTGCATGCCGGGCTCGGCCGGCTGCTGGCCGAGGGCCTGGAGAACGTGTGGGAGCGGCACGCCCGGATCGGCGCGATGCTGCAGGACGCGCTGCCCGGGCTCGGCTTCGAGCTGATCGCGCCGGAGCGGGCGCGGCTGCCGCAGCTGACCGCGGCGACGTTGCCCGAGGGGCTCGACGAGGCAGTGCTGCGCAAGCGGCTGCTCACCGAGTACGGGATCGAGGTCGGCGGCGGGCTGGGCGCATTCGCCGGACGCGCCTGGCGGATCGGCCTGATGGGGCACGCAGCCACCGAGCGCTCGGTGGTCACGCTGCTCGGGGCGGTGCGCCAGCTGCTGGGCTGAGCGGGCCGGGTACCGACCGGCGGGCGTCCGATGAGTTCCCTCGCCGCGCGCGGTCATACCCGGCATGACCCTCGATCTCGAACCGGCCGCCCGCCGGATCGGGTCGCTGCTCGACGGCGTCGCGGACGACCGTCTCAACGACCCGACGCCCGGTGCCGACAGCACCGTCGCCGACCTGCTCGAGCACCTGATCGGGCTCGCCGGGGCGTTTGCCGGGGCGGCCGCGAAGGCGCCCGACCCCGGCCCGCCGCGTCCGGGCGAGGCGGCCCGGCTCGACCCGGGCTGGCGACGGATCCTGCCCCGGCGGCTCGACGAGCTCGTCGCCGCGTGGCGTGAGCCGGCGGCATGGGAGGGGGCCGCCTCGGTGGGTGGGGTGACGATGCCCGCGGCGCAGGTCGCGATCGTCGCCCTCGACGAGCTCGTGCTGCACGGGTGGGACCTGGCCCGGGCCACCGGGCAGCCCTATGACGTCGACCCGGCGAGCGTCGAGGCGTGCCTCGGGTTCGTCGCGGCGATGGCCTCGCCCACGGGCACGCCCGGATTGTTCGGCCCGATCGTCGAGGTGCCTGCCGATGCGCCGCCGTTCGACCGGCTCCTCGGCCTCAGCGGCCGGGATCCGTCGTGGGCAGCGGGTCCGGCGACCCGCTGAACCGTCATCGGGCGACACCGCGTCCCCCTCGTGCGGACACCCGCGACGCGGCATTGGCCGGGCCGACGAGCGATCCGGTGGCCGGCCGCGCCGGGGATCGGCGATCGGCCCAGCGCGCGAGCAGGATCAGCGCCACGGTCAGCGCGACGATGGTGGCCCCCGCGGCGAGGGCGCCCAGCGGCTCGGTGACCACGAACGTGGGGATCAACCGTCCGGGCACCGCCACCGCGGCGAGGAACGCCCCGATCAGGCCGAGCCAGCTGCCCAGCATGGCCGCCCGATGCCCGCGCAGGTCGCCCCGGCGTGCGGCGACGATGCCGGCGACGAGGCTGACCAGCGTGACGACCGAGAGGGCGTGTAGCAGGCTGAGCCGCCCCTCGCGCAGGTCGCGGATGGCGAACGAGCTGGTGGCCACGAACAGCATGCCCATCACCCACATCCAGCCGGCCAACCGGTGGGTGCGGTCGCCCTTGACCCGCCGCAGCAGCTGGTAACCGCCGAGCAGCAGGCACACCAGGGCGCTGGCCGCATGCGCGGCCACCAGAACCGTGGATCCCGTCATCGTTCGTCCTCCGTGTCGTCCAGCGCCGCGATGAGGCGCCGGGTGTCGCGGGTGTAGGTGGCGTAGCCGACGCCACTGCGTTCGACGACGTCGGCGAATCGGCGTTCGAGCAGGTCGCGGCACTGGGCGACCACCTGCTTGCCGGAAGGGGTCAGGGCGAGCCGGCGCCGGTTCCCGCCCGCCGGGTCGGGGCCTGCCTCGAGCAGCCCGGTGCCGGCCAGCGCGCCGGTCATCCGGCTCACCGACGGCTCGGAGACGCCCAGCGCCTCGGCGAGCGCGCGCTGGGTGAGCGGGCCCAGCTCGCCGACGAGCAGCAGGGTCAGGAACCGGCGGTAGGTCAGGCCGAAGGCCGGCTGCAGGATCTTCTCGGCGGCGCGGTCCAGCCGCGCGGTCAGCACGTGCAGGTCGAAGGTCAGGTCTCCGGACACGCCAATAACTTAGCACAGTAAGTTAGATAGACAAGTCTCTGCGAACGCTCGGACCGGTGTCGGAGCCCCGCACTAATCTCTGCTCCGTGAGCCCCGAACCCCCGGCCGATGCCCGCGCCCGGCACGCCCAGCTGGCCACCGAGGTCGCCGACCATCAGTTCCGCTACTACGTGCTCGACTCGCCCGTCATCTCCGACGGGCAGTTCGACGAGCTGTGGCGGGAGCTCGTCGCGCTGGAGGACACGTACCCGCAGCTGGTGACGCCGGCCTCGCCGACCCAGCGGGTGGTGGGCGGTGGGATGGGGTTCTCCACCGACTTCGCGGCCCACGACCATCTCGAACGCATGCTCAGCCTCGACAACGTCTTCGACACCGAGGAGCTGCGCGGCTGGGTCGAGCGGGTCGGCCGGGAGCTGGGCGCCGATGCCGAGCTGCACTTTCTGTGCGAGCTCAAGGTCGACGGACTGGCGGTGAACCTGCTCTACGAGGACGGCGTGCTGGTCCGCGGACTCACCCGCGGCGACGGTCGCACCGGTGAGGACGTCACGCTCAACCTCCGCACCCTGGCCGAGGTGCCACAACGGCTGACCGGCTCCGCCACGTGGCCGGTGCCGAAGGTCCTCGAGGTGCGGGGGGAGGTCTACTTCCGGGTCGCCGACTTCGAGGCGCTCAACGCCTCGCTGGTCGAGGCGGGCAAGGCGCCGTTCGCCAACCCGCGCAACACGGCGGCGGGCTCGCTGCGGCAGAAGGACCCGCGGGTCACCGCGTCGCGCAACCTGCGGCTGGTCTGTCACGGCTTCGGCAAGCGCGAGGGGTTCGCCCCGGCACGGCAGTCGGAGGCGTACGAGGCGTTGCGGGCCTGGGGCCTGCCGGTCTCCGACCGCACCGTCGTGCTGCGTGGGATCGACAGGGTGATCGAGCACATCGCGTACTGGGGCGAGCACCGCCACGACATCGAGCACGAGATCGACGGCGTCGTCGTCAAGGTCGACGAGGTGGCTCTGCAGCGCAGGCTCGGGTCCACCTCGCGTGCGCCGCGCTGGGCGATCGCCGTCAAGTACCCGCCGGAGGAGGCCACCACCAGACTGCTGGACATCCGGGTGAACGTCGGGCGCACCGGCCGGGTCACCCCGTTCGCGTTCATGGAGCCGGTGCAGGTCGCGGGCTCGACGGTCGCGCTGGCCACCTTGCACAACGCCGATGAGGTGCGCCGCAAGGGCGTGCTGATCGGCGACCGGGTGGTCATCCGCAAGGCGGGCGATGTCATCCCCGAGGTGCTCGGGCCGATCGTCGACGTGCGCGACGGTTCGGAGCGCGAGTTCGTCATGCCGACGCACTGCCCGGAATGCGGTACCGAGCTCGCCCGGCAGAAGGCGGGTGATGTCGATCTGCGCTGCCCCAACGCCCGGTCCTGTCCCGCGCAGTTGCGTGAGCGGCTGTTCCACGTCGCGGGCCGCGGGGCGTTCGACATCGAGGGTCTGGGCTACGAGGCCGCCACCGCGCTGCTGGCCTGCGGGGTGGTCACCGACGAGGGCGACGTCTTCTCCCTGACCGAGGACGATCTGCTGCGGGTCGAGCTGTTCCGGACCAAGGCCGGGGAGCTCTCGGCCAACGGGCGCAAGCTGTTGGCGAACCTCGAGGTGGCCAAGGACCGGCCACTGTGGCGGGTGCTGGTGGGGCTGTCGATCCGGCATGTCGGGCCGACCGCGGCCCAGGCGCTGGCTCGCGAGTTCGGATCGCTCGAGGCGATCGAGGCCGCGGCCGAGACGGCGGCCGCCGACACCGTGAAAGCCGGCGTCGCGATCACCTCCGACGGGTCCGTTGACAACGGCAACGGGCCGGGCGAGGAGCCGGCGGGCAACGATGGGCCGGCGCTGCCCACGGCGGACGCCTCGGCGCCTGCGCAGGCCGAGGACGTCGAGCCGGCGGCCGGGGCCAAGGCCGCACGCGAGGCGGCGCGGGCGCAAGCCAGGGCGGTCGCGGCCGCGCTGGCGCCGCTGGCCGGCGTCGAGGGGGTCGGCCCGACGATCGCGGCGGCGGTGCGCGACTGGTTCACCGTGGACTGGCATCGCGAGGTCGTGGCCAAATGGCGGGCCGCGGGGGTGCGGATGGCCGACACGGTCGACGACTCCGTCCCGCGGACCCTCGAAGGACTGTCCATCGTGGTGACCGGGTCGATGGACGGCTTCTCCCGGGACGAGGCGAAGGAGGCCATCGCCGTCCGTGGCGGTCGGGCCGCGAGTTCGGTGTCCAAGAAGACCGCGTTCCTGGTCGCGGGCGAGGCGCCGGGCTCCAAGTACGACAAGGCGCTGGACCTCGGCGTTCCGGTGCTCGACGAGGAGGGCTTCCGGGTGCTGCTGGAACGCGGCCCGGAGGCCGCCAGACAGGTGGCGAGCACGACGGGGTAGTAGCGGGGTGGGCCGCGGCCGAGCGCGGGACGGCGACTCCGGACCGGGAGCTGCGAGCGGGTAAATCAGATACCGAAGGTATTCGAATACCCTTGACATCTGGATTCCAAGGGTATCCAATTCTCCTCGTGGCGACGCGGCTCACCAGGACCGAGCAGGTCGAGCGAAACCGGGAGCTCGTCCTCGGCGCGGCGCGCCGGATCTTCCTCGAGCGCGGGTACACCGGTGCCACGCTCGAGGCCATCGCCGAGGCGGCCGGCTTCTCCAAGGGCGTGGTCTACTCGCAGTTCGGGGGCAAGCCCGACCTGTTCCTCGCGCTGCTCAAACGGCGCAGCACCGAGCGCGCGGCCGAGAACGCCGCCATCGCCGCGGCCCATGCGGGTCTGGAGGGTTTGCGGGAGCTGTTGCGCACCAACCTGCGGCGCACCGAGCAGGGCCGCGACTGGGCGCATGTGCTGATGGAGTTCCGCGTGGCGGCCACCCGCGACCCGGAGCTGAACCGCCGGTATGCCGAGCTGCACAACCACACGATGGAAAGGTTCGCCGAGGCCGTCCAGGATGTGCTGGCCCGCGGAGGGCTCGCGACGGTGCATCCGCCGCGGCTGTTCGCGGAGCTGATCTTCTCCCTGGACGCGGGGCATGTGCTGGAACAGGCCGCGGGCACCGCCCAGGCCGCGCCCGCCGATCTGGATCTGCTCGTCACCCGCCTCGTCGAGCCGCTCTGAGGTCTCTTCCACGATCACCGCACCACCGAGTTCGAGGAGGGCATGATGCCCGCCACGACCACCGCGCGGTCCTTCCAGGTGCTGCGCGACGAGCTGCAGACCGCGTTGCTGGAGCGCTACCCCGAGCTGATCGGACGCATGGGCTGGGACCGCGCCCGGATCGTGGCCCACCAGCGGGTCAGGCTGCGGGCCCTGCTGGCCCACGCCGCCACCCACTCGCCCTTCCACGCCCGGCGGTTGCGCGGGATCGACCTGCAGACGGTCGACCCCGAAGACCTCTGCGCGCTGCCGGTGATGACGAAGTCCGAGATGATGCACGAGCTCGACGACGTCTTCACCGACAGACGCCTGTCCGGTCGCCTCGTCGAGGAGGCGCTCGCCGCGACCCGGGACGAGCCCGTCCCGATCCTGGGCGAGTATGTGGCGTTCGGCTCCGGGGGCAGCTCGGGGCAGCGCGGAGTGTTCGTCTACGACCGGGACTGGACCGTGCAGCAGGTCGGCTCGATCACCCGCGGGCTCGTCACCCGGATCGCCGCGACCGGTGGGCCCCCGCCCGGCGGTCTCCCCGCCGCGGTGGTCGCCGCGAGCTCCGCGATCCACCAGACCGGCGCCGCGCCGGCCCTCACCGCGGGCGGGAAGCTGCCGTTCCGCTTCCGGCCGGTGCCGGTCACCCTGCCGCTGCCGCAGATCGTCGAGCGGCTGAACGCACTGCAGGCGCCGGTGCTGCTCGGCTACCCCACGATCCTGGCCCGGCTCGCCGCGGAGCAGCGGGCCGGGCGGCTGCGCATCGCCCCGATGTCGCTCACCTGCTCCAGCGAGACCTGCACCCCCGAACTGCGCAGCGCGATCACCGCGGGATTCGGTGTGCCACTGATCGACACGTTCGCCTCCACCGAGGGCCTGGTCGGCAGCAGCCCGCCCGGCGAGGAGACGATCGTGTTCGCCGAGGACGGATGCGTGATCGAGCTCGTCGACGACCACGACCGCCCGGTGCCGCCGGGCACCCCGTCGGCGAAGGTCCTGGTCACGAACCTGCACAACCGGGTGCAGCCGCTCATCCGCTACGAGCTCACCGACCGGTTCGTCGCGGAACCGCCCGCGGCGGGCCACGGCCACCTGCGGGCGCGCGTGCAGGGCCGCTCCGACGAGGTGTTCCGCTACGGCGGGGTGAGCATCCACCCGCTCGCCATGCGCTCGATCCTGGTGCAGGCTCCGGAGGTCCTGGAGTACCAGGTCCGGCAGACTCCGGAGGGGATCGACGTGACGGCGGTGGCCGGGCCGGGGCTGGACGTGGCGGGTCTGCGACACCGACTCGCCGCCGCGCTCGCGGGAAGCGGCCTGGCCCGCCCGCAGGTCGTGGTTCGTCCGGCGCCGAGCGTCGAGCGCCATCCGGAGACCGGCAAACTCTGCCGGTTCATCCCCCTGCCTTGACTGTCGGCGGCTGCTCCCGAACCGGTCCGGTATGGTCCCGCGCCCCGGTCCCGCAGTAGGATCGACGCCGTGCGATGATCAACTGTGGCCTGGAGTCTCCGACCGGAGATGGGGATCTGCTCCGACGATCACTAGGCTCACTCGGGCGGAGGAGGATGTCTGGTGCTGCAGGCGGTGCTGAACGGCTCACGGCCGGCCGATGCGCACCCGGCGTTACCCGTCCTCGCCCGCCATCTCGCCCGCGACGCCCGCGCGGTCGCCCGGTTGGGTATCACCTCGGTGCATGTGCATCCGCGTGGCCCCAACGGGGAGGAGACGCTCGACCCGGCGCACGTCGGGGATGCGGTCGCGCTCATCAGGGCCGAGGTCCCCGGAATGGAGATCGGGGTGGCCACCGGCCGCTGGATCCAGCCCGACCCGCGGGCCCGGGTCGAGGCCGTGCAGGCCTGGGGTCAGCTCGGCGTCGGAAAGCCCGACGTCTGTGCGGTGAACGTGCACGAGAAGGGCTGGGTCGACGTCTGCCAGGCCGCGGCCTCGGTGGGGATCGGCGTCGAGCTCGGGGTGTGGACCAGCGGCGATGCCGTCACGCTGCGCCAACACGGAGTTCCGCCGCGCACGGTGCGGGTGCTGGCCGAGTCGACCGTGTCCGACCCCGAGACCGCCGTCGCCGAGGCGATCCGGATCCTGCGGGCCCTCGGCTCACTGCCGGTGCCGGTGCTGCTGCACGGTGAGGAAGGCGGGGCCTGGCCGGTTCTGGAGTACGCGATGCGCATGGGCCTCGACAGCCGCATCGGCTTCGAGGACGTCCTGGTCCGGCCCGACGGCTGGCTCGCGACGGGCAACGACGACCTGGTCAAGTCGGCGCTGGCCATTCGGGTCTGAGCCGCCGGTACAGGCCGGTGGCCTCAGGCCCCCAGCACCGCGGTGACGATCCCGGCCAGATGGGTCAGCCGGGCAAGCTCGGAGCGTCGGAAGACCGGACCGCCCGGACGGCCCACGACCAGCGCCTGCGCCGAGGATGCCGGACCGAACGGCGCCGCCGCCAGCTCGGTGTCCAGCGCGCGCCACGGTACCGGGACCCAGTGGACCTGCGGGTCGATGACCATCGCCTTGGACAGCGGCAGCCAGGGCAGGTCGCCCGCTCTGGTCTCGGGCGCGGCGGAGCTCTGTGCGAGCCGCCACGCGCGTCCGCCCTCGCGCACCACGATGAGCGCCCAGCCGGCCCGGAACAGCCGCGGCATCTCATCGGTGAGCTGCTGTAGCCCATGGGCGGGATCACCGGCGATCTCGTCGACCAGCTCGAGCTCGCGATGGGTGTCGAGCCGCCCGACGTACGGCCGCACCGACTCGACCTGCACCCCGGGCACCGCCTCGGCCGCGGAGATGAGCACATCCGGTGGCCGGCCCGGGGGCAGTTCGACCGTGAGGTCGTCGACGGCCTGGCCCCCGGAACGTTCCACGACGTCGACGCCGAGGATGTCGACCCCGGCGTCGCCGAGCGCGGTCGCAACCGCTCCGAGGCTGCCCGGCCGGTCCGGCAGCACCACACGGAGCAGGAAGGACACCCCGCACGCCTCCTCGTCACGTCGACTCCCGCCGCACCGGCCACTCCCTGCCGTGCGGGCGGCCGATCCGGCACTGCGCGGGAGATCCTGCCAGGTGTGAATCGGTGCGGCACAGCACCCACGGTGTACGGCGCGCTGCGATCCGTGCTCGGCGGGTGCGGAGGGGGCCGACCGACAGGGGACTAGACTCGGTGTCGGTCCCGCCGCAGGCGGCTTCCTGACGATCGCGCCGCACGTCGCCGGGAGTCTCACCTGCCGCGAGCGTGCCCGTACCGGGCGTCGCCAGCACACCGTGTCACCCAGGAGGGACATGCTTCCCGATTCCCCGCCGCCGAGTGGGGCCATCACCAGGGACGAGGTCGCTCACCTCGCCCTGCTGGCCCGGCTCGCGGTCACCGATGCCGAGCTCGACGTCTTCGCCGGTCAGCTCGACGTGATCCTTGGCGCGGTCGCCCGGGTGGGCGAGGTCGCGGCCGACGACATCCCGCCGACGTCGCATGCGGTCCCGTTGTCCAACGTGTTCCGGCCCGACGAGCGGCGTCCGGGACTGACCCAGGAACAGGCCCTCTCCGGAGCACCCGCGGTCGAGGACGGCCGCTTCCGGGTCCCGCAGATCCTCGGGGAGGAGCAGTGAGCACCGAGCTGACCCGGCTCACCGCGGCCGAACTGGCCGCGAAGATCCACTCCCGTGAGGTCTCGGCCGTCGAGGTCACGCGCGCGCATCTGGACCGCATCGCCGAGGTCGACGGTCAGGTCCACGCCTTCCTGCACGTCGCGGGCGAGGCGGCCCTGGCCGCCGCCGCACTGGTCGACGAGTCGGTCGCGGCCGGCGCCGCTCCCGCGTCGCCGCTGGCCGGGGTGCCGTTGGCGCTCAAGGACGTCTTCACCACCACGGACATGCCGACGACGTGCGGGTCCAGGATCCTCTCCGGCTGGCGCCCGCCCTACGACGCGACGGTGACCGCGCGGCTGCGCGCCGCCGGGATCACGATCCTGGGCAAGACGAACATGGACGAGTTCGCCATGGGCAGCTCGACCGAGTACTCGGCGTACGGCCCGACCCGCAACCCGTGGGACACCAGCCGCATCCCCGGTGGGTCGGGCGGTGGTTCGGCCGCGGCGCTGGCGGCCTTCGAGGCCCCCCTTGCCATCGGCACCGACACCGGCGGTTCGATCCGCCAGCCCGCCGCGATGACCGGCACGGTCGGGGTCAAGCCGACCTACGGCGGGGTCTCCCGCTACGGGCTGGTGGCGTGCGCGTCCTCGCTGGACCAGGGCGGCCCGTGTGCGCGCACCGTGCTCGACGCCGCGCTGCTGCACGAGGTGATCGCCGGACACGACCCGCTCGACTCGACCTCGATCGACGCGCCGGTTCCGGCGGTCGTCGACGCCGTCCGCCGGGGTGCCGACGGGGACCTGCGTGGCCTGCGCGTCGGCGTCGTCCGGGAACTGGGTGGCGAGGGATACCAGGCCGGGGTGCAGAGCAACTTCGAGGCCGCGCTGCGTCAGCTGGAGAAGCTGGGCGCCGAGGTCGTCGAGGTCAGCGCACCGCATTTCCAGTACGGTCTGGCCGCCTACTACCTGATCCTGCCCAGCGAAGTCTCCTCGAACCTGGCGCGGTTCGACGCGATGCGCTACGGGCTGCGCGTCGAGGACGGCATCAGCGCGCAGGAGGTCATGGCCGCCACCCGCGAGGCGGGCTTCGGCCCGGAGGTCAAGCGGCGCATCATGCTCGGAACCTACGCGCTGTCGTCCGGCTACTACGACGCCTACTACGGACAGGCGCAGAAGGTCCGGACGCTGATCAGCCGCGACTTCGAGGCCGCGTTCGCCCACGCCGACGTGCTGGTCTCCCCGACGGCGCCGACGACGGCGTTCCCCCTGGGGGAGAAGGTGGACGACCCGCTCGCGATGTACCTCAACGATCTCGCCACCATCCCGACCAATCTCGCCGGGATCGCCGCGATGTCGGTCCCGAGCGGGCTCGCGCCCGAGGACGAGCTGCCCACCGGCCTGCAGATCATGGCCCCGGCGCTGGGTGAGGCCGTCATGTACCGGGTGGCCGCGGGATACGAGGCCGCGCGCGACGCCGAGGACGGTGGCGCGCTGATCCAGCGAGTTCCGGCGATGGAGGTCTCCGCATGAGTGCGCCCGGCTTCGACGAGGTCGTCGAGCGGTTCGACCCGGTGCTCGGCCTCGAGGTGCACGTCGAGCTGTCGACGGCCACCAAGATGTTCTGCGGCTGCCCGACCGACTTCGGTGCCGAGCCGAACACCCAGGTCTGCCCGACCTGCCTGGGTCTACCCGGCTCGCTCCCCGTGATCAACAAGGCCGCGGTGGAGTCGGCGATCCGGATCGGGCTGGCGCTCAACTGTTCCATCGCGCCGTGGGGCCGGTTCGCGCGGAAGAACTACTTCTACCCGGACATGCCCAAGAACTTCCAGACCTCACAGTACGACGAGCCGATCGCGGTGAACGGCCATCTCGACCTCGAACTGGACGACGGCTCGGTCGTGCGGGTCGGGATCGAGCGCGCGCACATGGAGGAGGACACCGGCAAGTCGCTGCACATCGGCGGGGCGACCGGCCGCATCCATGGCGCCGAGTACTCGCTGCTGGACTACAACCGGGCCGGTGTCCCACTGATCGAGATCGTCACCAAGCCGATCACCGGGACCGGGGCCAGGGCCCCCGAGGTCGCCCGGGCGTATGTGACCGCGCTGCGCGACCTGCTGCGGGCGCTGGACGTCTCGGACGTGCGGATGGACCAGGGGTCGCTGCGCTGCGACGCGAACGTCTCGCTCATGCCCCGCGGGAGCGACGAGTTCGGTACCCGCACCGAGACCAAGAACGTCAACTCGCTGCGCTCGGTCGAGCGGGCCGTCCGATACGAGATGATCCGGCAGGCCGAGGTGCTGCTCGCCGGTGAGAAGGTCGTGCAGGAGACGCGGCACTTCGACGAGGCGACCGGCACCACGTCGCCCGGCCGGCGCAAGGAGACCGCTGAGGACTACCGGTACTTTCCCGAGCCCGACCTGGCCCCGATCGCACCCTCGCCGGAATGGGTCGAGCAGCTGCGCGGCACGCTCCCGGTGCTGCCCTGGGAGCATCGCAAGCGGGTCAAGGCCGAGTGGGGGCTGTCCGACGAGGAGCTGCGTGACCTGGTCAACGCCGGCGCGCTGGAGCTGGTCGAGGCCACGGTCGCGGCGGGTGCGCCGTCCGCGGAGGCCCGGTCGTGGTGGGTCTCGTACCTGGCGCAGCAGGCCAACGCGCGCGCCGTCGCCCTCGACGAGCTGCCGATCCGCCCCGCGGCCGTGGCACGGGTGATCGAGCTCGTCGCCGCCGGTGAGCTGACGAACAAGTTGGCCCGCCAGGTCGTCGACGGCGTCCTGGCCGGAGAGGGTGATCCGGACGAGATCGTCGAGCAGCGTGGGCTCACGGTCGTGTCCGACGACGGTGCGCTGATCGCCGCGGTCGACGAGGCCCTCGCCGCGCAGCCGGACGTGGCGGAGAAGATCCGCGGCGGCAAGATCCAGGCTGCCGGCGCGATCGTCGGTGCGGTGATGAAGGCGACCAAGGGGCAGGCCGACGCCAAGCGGGTGCGCGAGTTGGTGCTCCAGCGCAGCAGCTAGGCGCGGTCCGCGCCGCCGCCGGACGGGGGCTGGATCCGGATGACCCGGTCGTCGCTGGGCACCGGGACGGCGCCCGGCGCGCCGTCGGTGTTGACCGTGCCCAGCCAGAGCAACCCGTCGGGTCCGAGAGCGGCGGCGGCGAGGCGCCCGTAGACGTTGGTCAGTACCGTCTGCGGGTCTGCGGTGAGGGCGCCGCCGTCGGCCGGGCGCAGCACCACGAGCGACCTGCCGCCCGTCTGGGCCACTGCCACCACGCCGGGCTCGGCCGTGCATCCCGCGACGCCGGGCCGATCCGGCCAGGTCCACGCCGGCGCGGACAGCACACCGGGCCCGATCCGGTACAGCACGTCCCGCGTGGCCGCCCGGTCGGTGACCCATGTCGTCCCGTCCGTCCGGTCGGCGCACACCCCCTGCGGTGACCGCAGGCCCGAGCTGAAGATCGGCGAGGCCGGGTCCGGGTTGCCGGGCATCGGTCGGCCCAAGGTGTCGATGCGCAGCACCTTGCCGGCGAGCGACCGGGGATCGGAACCGGCACCGCCCGCGTCCCCGGTGGCCACGACCAGGGCGCCGTGCGAATCGGTACCGAGCGCGCCCTCGTTGTCGCGGGGGCCGCGCGGGATCCCGGTCAGCACCGGCTTGGGGGGCTCACCGGGGGCCAGTCGCAGAACCCGGTTGTCCCCGGGGGTACTCGCGTAGGCGTAGACGAGCCGGTCCTCGACGTAGCTGGGTGACAGCACGAGCCCGGTCAGTCCGCCGCCGCCCCGCGGGTCGACGGGCACGGTCGTGACCAGGCGCGGCTGAGTGCCCCGCTCGACCTGCAGCACCCGCCCGGTGCGGCGCTCGCCCACCAGCGCCGCACGGCCGTCGGGCAGCACCGCGATCGCCCCGACCGGGTCCAGACAGGTCGCGACGACCTGCGGGTCGGGGTCGTCACAGCCCGACGGCGCCTGCTCCTGCCCCTGCGCTGGTGCCCGTTGGCCCTGCTGCCCACCCGCGCCGGGCGACGGCGGCGGCTCCAGCAGCGACGGCGGTCCGCCGAGCTCGCCGGATCCCTCGATCTTGTCGCGCCAGTCGCGGGGTCCGGAGTCGGGGAACGACGCGCAGCCGGCCAGCAGCACGCCGAGCAGCACGGCGGCAACCGCCCGTACCGTCCGACGCCGCATCCCCCGCACGCCGCCCAGGCTAGGCCGCGGCGGGTGAGCGTCCGGTGAGGGCAAGCTACCGTCATCGGCTGTGACCGAGATCCACGTGCTCGTCTGCGACGAGGAGGGCCTCGTGGCGCTGGCCGATGTGCCCGGTGTCACCGCGGTCCGCTATGACCCGACGGCAACGCTGCCCGCGGAGGCCGCCCACGCGCAGGTCCTTGTGCCGCCGTTCCTGGCCTCGACCAGCGCGGTCGCGCTCACCGAGCAGCTGCCACGGCTGCGGCTGGTGCAGCTGCTCACGGCCGGGGCGGAGAACTGGGTGGGCCGGCTGCCCGCGGGGGTGACGCTGTCGGACTGCCGTGGCGCGCACGGCGGCGCGACCGCCGAGTGGATCGTGGCCGTGCTGCTCGCCCACTACCGCGATCTGCCCGCGTTCCAGCGGGCCCAGGACGACCAGCGCTGGGACTACCACCGCACCGACGAGCTGGCCGGCAAGCGGGTGCTGCTCGTCGGGGCGGGTGACGTCGCGGAGCACACCGTGCGCAGGCTCGCCCCGTTCGAGGTGACGACGACCCTGGTCGGCAGGCGGGCGCGCGACGGGGTGCACGGCATCGACGAGGTCGCGGACCTGCTGCCCCGGCACGACGCGTGCGTGCTCATCGTCCCGCTGACCGACGACACGCGGGGCCTGGCCGACGCGGAGTTCCTCGCCGCCATGCCCGACGGCGCGCTGCTGGTCAATGCCGCGCGCGGACCCGTCGTCGACACCGATGCACTGGCCGCGGAGCTGTCCTCGGGGCGGCTGCGCGCGGCCCTCGACGTCACCGATCCCGAGCCGCTGCCCGCGGCGCACCCGCTGTGGAAGGCGCCGGGACTGCTGCTGACCCCGCACGTCGGGGGCAGCGTTCCCGGCGCGATGCGCCGGGCGTATGCGATCGCCGCCGAGCAGATCGCGGCGTTCGCGCGCGGCGAACGGCCGACCAATGTGGTCGAGAACGGGTACTGATCCGGCTCGTCGGCGTCGCGCCGCAGCGACCGGCGACTACTGTCCGGCCCATGAGTGATCCGACCCGATCTTTCGACATCGGGACGCTCGGTGGGGCAGAGCCTGCCGTGGCACCGACCAAACCCGAGCGGCGGCCGGTTCCGTCGAACGGATCCGCGGACATCGGACTGCTGCTGCTGCGGATCGTGATCGGCGGGTTGTTCTTCGCGCACGGCGCCCAGAAGGTCTTCGGGCTCTGGGGTGGTCTCGGGATCACGCGGACGACGGAGAACATCGCGCGTCACGGCTTCACCGGGTACGCGGGCGCGCTGGCATGGGCCACGGGCGTCACCGAACTCGTCGCGGGCGCGTTCCTCGTGCTCGGGCTGCTGACGCCGCTGGCGGCCGCCGCGCTACTGTCGATCAAGATCGTCGCCATCGTCGTCAAATGGGGTGTCCCGTTCTTCGCCGCCGCCGCGCCGGACGCCCTCGAGATCGACCTGCTGCTCGGGGCGGGCGCCGCGGCGCTCGTGTTCACCGGGGCCGGTCGGGTCGCGTTGGACAACGGCCGCACCTGGCAGCGCCGCCCGCTTCCGTACGCCTGGCTGTTCCTGGTCGTCGGGGTGGGCGCGGCGCTGGTGGTGCTGCTGGTGTTGCGTTCATGAGCCGCCGATGAGCGGGTCCGGGCCGGATCGGTTACCTCCCGACGACGTGTGGCTGCCGGTCCTCGCGCGTCGCCTCGGCGGCTCGGTGAGCGTGACCGGGCGCGGCCTGCTCGGCGGCGGCTACGTCGCGGCGGCGGTGCAGCGCGTCGATCTCGAGGTCGCGGGCCGGACGATGAGCGTTGTGGTCAAGCAGGCCGCGGCGGCGGAGATCGCCGCGATGCGGGCGGTCGCCGTCGTCGTCGACCTGCGGCGGCCCCGGCTGCTCGCTGCGGGCCGCGACTGGCTGGTGCTGCCCTACTACGCCGGGGAGCCATTGGCCGAAGGACCGCACGTCCCGGCCGAGGTGTGGACCGCGCTGGCCCGGGTACATGCGCATTGGCTGGGCAAGCGCCCGCGCGGCCTCCTGGTGATCGATGCCGCGTGGTGGCGGAGCCTGTGCCGCGACCGGATCCGGCCCGCGGTCGTCGGCGCGGGAGAGCGGACCGGGGATCGGCGCTGCGGCGAGGTCGCCGAGGCGCTGTGGGCGTGGGCGGACGACCCGCGGATCCGGCTGGCGCTGGGCATGGTCCCGCGCACCCTGGTGCACGGGGACGCCCACCGCGGGAACATCCTGGTCGACTCGGAGGGCGCCGTGCTCGTCGACTGGGGGAACGCGCGGGTTGCTCCGGCAGGCGTCGACCTCGCGGTGCTGCGCGCCCAGGGGGCCGGCGACCCGGCGACCTACCAGGCACTGTTCGCCGAGCTGACCGGCGGTCCTCAGCGGCCCGATCTCGCCGAGGTGGAGCGCTGGCTGTCCGACGTGCTCGCGCACGTCGGGTATCTCGGGTTCGCCGCCGACCATCTGGGCGTGGCCCGGGTCGCCGAGCTCGCCGGGACGGCCGAGCAGGCCTTGTCGCAGCTGGGCCCCGCGGTCGCCGATCTCCGCCGGTGAACCCGGGCTGTGAGTGCGTAACAGTGTTAGAACACTGTTACGCACTCACAGCCGGCGGACAGCTCCGGTGTCGGCGGAGGTGGCCAGTGCGGCATAGGCGCGCAAGGCCTTCGAGACGGGGCGGTCGCGGTCGACGGGCTGCCACGGCCGCTCGGCGGCCTCCATCTTGGCCCGCCGCTCGGCCAGAACCTCGTCGCTCACGAGCAGTTCGAGCGACCGGGCCCGCACGTCCAGGACGATCCGGTCCCCGTTCTGCACCAGCCCGATCGTCCCGCCGGCGGCGGCCTCGGGCGAGACGTGCCCGACCGAGATTCCGCTGGAGCCGCCGGAGAACCGGCCGTCGGTGATCAGCGCACATTTCGCGCCCAGCCCGGCGCCCTTGAGAAACGCGGTGGGGTGCAGCATCTCCTGCATCCCCGGCCCGCCCGAGGGGCCCTCGTAGCGGACCACGAGCACGTCACCGGGCTGGATCTGGCGGTTGAGAATGACCGAGACGGCCTCCTCCTGGCTCTCGACGACCCGGGCCGGGCCCTCGAAGCGCCAGATGTCCTCGGGAATGCCGGCGGTCTTGATCACCGCGCCGTTCTCGGCGAGGTTGCCCCGCAGCACGGCGAGTCCGCCGTCGGCGCTGTAGGCGTGCGCGACGTCCCGGATGCAGCCCGCGGCGGCGTCGGTGTCCAGCGACGACCAGCGGTTCTCGGTCGAGAACGCCTCGGTCGTGCGCACCCCGCCGGGGGCGGCGTGGAACAGCTCGACCGCCGCCTCCGAGGGCGCCTGGGCCCGCACGTCCCACGTCGAGAGCCACTGCCGAAGCGACGGCGAATGCACCGTGTGCACGTCCTCGTGGAGCAGGCCGGCCCGCCACAGCTCGCCGAGGATCGCGGGGATGCCACCGGCCCGGTGCACATCCTCCATGTGGTAGTCGGAGTTCGGCGCCACCTTGCTCAGGCACGGCACCCGCCGCGACACCGCGTCGATGTCGGCGAGGGTGAAGTCGACCTCACCCTCCTGCGCCGCGGCGAGGATGTGCAGCACGGTGTTGGTCGAGCCGCCCATGGCCACATCGAGCGCCATCGCGTTCTCGAACGCCTCCCGCGTCGCGATCGACCGCGGCAGCACCGACGGGTCGTCCTGGGCGTACCACCGCTGCGCCAGTTCGACGACGGTGCGGCCGGCCTCCAGGAACAGCGAGCGGCGCGCCGCGTGCGTGGCCAGCGTCGAACCGTTGCCCGGCAGGGCGAGCCCGAGCGCCTCGGTGAGACAGTTCATCGAGTTCGCGGTGAACATCCCGGAGCACGAGCCGCAGGTCGGGCACGCAGACCGCTCGACCAGGTCCAACCCGGACTCGTCGACGGCGGAGGAGGCCGACGCCGCGATCGCGGTGATCAGGTCGGTGGGCGCGTGCGCCACCCCGTCGACGACGACCGCCTTGCCCGCCTCCATCGGCCCGCCGGAGACGAACACCGTCGGGATGTTGAGCCGCAGCGCGGCGTTGAGCATCCCCGGGGTGATCTTGTCGCAGTTGGAGATGCAGACCAGCGCGTCGGCCGCGTGCCCGTTGACCATGTACTCGACGGCGTCGGCGATGACCTCGCGGGACGGCAGCGAGTAGAGCATCCCGCCGTGGCCCATCGCGATGCCGTCGTCGACGGCGATCGTGTGGAACTCCCGGGGCACGCCGCCCGCCTCCCGGACCGCGCCCGCCACCAGGTCGCCGAGATCCTTCAGGTGCACGTGACCGGGCACGAACTGGGTGTAGGAGTTGGCGATCGCGACGATCGGCTTGCCGAAGTCGTCGTCGCCGAGACCGGTTGCGCGCCAGAGCGAGCGCGCTCCGGCAGCGTTGCGGCCATGGGTCGTCACGCGGGAACGCAGGGCCGGCATGCGGTTCACTCTCCAGCCGGGTCGGGCAGCCTGCCGCCGCTGACGGCGGCGAGCTGAGACAGGTCGCGGACATGCACGGCGGGCAGCGGTAGCTCCGCGCCGTCGGTCAGCACCGCGCTGACACGGGTACCCCGAGATCGGGTCGAGGGTTGCAGGCGCAGCGAGCTGATCTGCGACCACGGTACTCGCCGGGTCCCGACGATGCGTCGCACGGTCACCGACTCGGGGTCGGCCACGGTCCGGACCCGCAGGATCCACACGATGATCCCGAGCGGCACCACGTAGACGACCCAGAAGTACGGGGCGCCGAAGGCGAACGGGATCGCGAAGAAGGCCAGGGCGATGGCGACGAAGATGCCCAGCCGGGAGATCTGGAAGACGGCCCGCGGCGGCTCGGTGCCTTCGGCGGGCTGGTGCGAATCCGCGCTCACGGCCACCATGGTCGCATCGATCGAACCGGCCCGGCACGCTGGCCGCGCCTCACCGGCCCTCGGGTGGACGCGGATGCGTGACACTCCTCCCACGTTGTGGTCACGATGGCCCCCGATGTTGACCGATGCTCCGCCGGGCGACTAGCGTCGCCCTATGTTCATCGGCCGAATTCTCGTACTTCGCAGGCGCGTCCTCGCCTGAGCTGTCCGCTGTACACTCGGCCGTCGACGCGCCACCCTCGTTCCGCCGGACCTCGGCGGCCGGGGGTTTTTTCATGTTCGGACCCAATCCTCGAGCGAGGCTGACCGCAGATGACCACCGCCACGCCCCGTTCCGGCGCGGTTCCCGGGCCGCCGGGACCGAAGCCGGCACCGCCGCCGGGCCGCCCCGGGCCGACCGCCTCCGGTGCGCCACCGGCCGGGCTGCGCCCCGCTGCCGAGCCGATGACCGGCGCGCAGTCCCTTGTGCGTTCGCTCGAGGAGATCGGATGTGAGGTCGTCTTCGGCATTCCCGGCGGCGCGATTCTCCCGGCGTACGACCCGCTGCTGGACTCGGCGAAGGTCCGGCACGTCCTGGTGCGCCACGAGCAGGGGGCGGGCCACGCGGCCACCGGCTACGCCCAGGCCACCGGCAAGGTCGGGGTGTGCATGGCGACGTCGGGTCCGGGGGCGACCAACCTGATCACCCCGCTGGCCGACGCGCACATGGACTCGGTGCCGATCGTCGCGATCACCGGGCAGGTCGCCGGACCCCTGATCGGGACCGACGCGTTCCAGGAGGCCGACATCACCGGTATCACCATGCCGGTGACCAAGCACAACATGCTGGTGACCGACGCCGCGGAGATCCCGCGGGCGATCGCCGAGGCGTTCCACCTGGCCTCCACCGGCCGACCCGGCCCGGTGCTGGTGGACATCTCCAAGGACGCGCTGCAGGCGCAGACCACGTTCAGCTGGCCCCCGGAGATGAAGCTGCCCGGTTACCGGCCGACGACCCGGCCGCACGGCAAGCAGATCCGCGAGGCCGCGAAGATGATCACCTCGGCCAGCCGGCCGGTGCTCTACGTCGGCGGCGGGGTGCTCAAGGCGGAGGCCTCCGCGGAGCTGCGCAGGCTGGCCGAGCTCACCGGGATCCCCGTCGTGACCACGTTGATGGCGCGCGGCGCGTTCCCCGACAGCCATCCGCAACACGTCGGCATGCCCGGGATGCACGGGACGGTCGCCGCGGTCGCGGCCATGCAGCGCTCCGATCTGCTGGTCACGCTCGGCGCGCGGTTCGACGACCGGGTGACCGGGCGGCTGGACGGCTTCGCGCCCGACGCCCGGGTGGTGCACGCGGACATCGACCCGGCCGAGATCTCCAAGAACCGACGCGCGGACGTCCCGATCGTGGGTGACTGCAAGGAGGTCCTCACCGAGCTGATCGAGGCCGTCCGCGCCGAGCAGGCGTCCGGCGTCGCCGACATCAGTGCCTGGTGGGCCCAGCTCGACGGGTACCGCACGACCTTCCCGCTCGGTTACAACTGGCCCGACGACGGTTCGCTGTCCCCGCAGTACGTGATCGAGCGGATCGGCAAGATCGCCGGACCGGACGCGGTGTACGCGGCGGGCGTCGGCCAGCACCAGATGTGGGCGGCGCAGTTCATCAGCTACGAGAAGCCGCGGTCGTGGCTGAACTCCGGGGGGCTGGGCACGATGGGCTACGCGGTGCCCGCCGCGATGGGTGCGAAGGCCGCCCGGCCCGACACCGTCGTGTGGGCGATCGACGGTGACGGCTGTTTCCAGATGACCAACCAGGAGCTTGCCACCTGCGCGATCGAGAACATCCCGATCAAGGTCGCCGTGATCAACAACGGCAATCTGGGCATGGTCCGGCAGTGGCAGAACCTCTTCTACTCCGAGCGGTACTCCAACACCGACCTCGGTACGCACAAGCACCGCATCCCCGACTTCAAGCTGCTGGCCGAGGCGATGGGCTGCGTGGGGCTGCGGGCGGAGTCCCGCGACGAGGTCGACCGGGTCATCCAGCAGGCGATGGAGATCAACGACCAGCCGGTCGTCATCGACTTCGTGGTCGGCGCCGACGCCCAGGTCTGGCCGATGGTCGCCGCGGGCACCGGGAACAATGAGCTGATGGCTGCCCGCGGCATCCGGCCGCTGTTCGACGGAGACGAACTGGACGCCGAGGTCGATCAGGCGGGTCCGCTCGGCCTCGCCGGTTCCACCGATCCGGCGCGGGCGCCGCGTGACCCCGGAGATGAGGGCTGATGGAGATCCACACGTTGTCCGTGCTCGTCGAGGACAAACCCGGTGTCCTGGCCCGTGTCGCCGGGCTGTTCTCCCGCCGCGGGTTCAACATCACCTCGCTGGCCGTCGGCCCGACCGAGCAGTCGGGCATCTCCCGGATGACGATCGTCGTCGCCGTCGAGGATCTGCCGCTCGAGCAGGTCACCAAGCAGCTCAACAAGCTCGTGAACGTCATCAAGATCGTCGAGCTCGAGCCGGGCACGTCGGTGCAGCGGGAGCTGCTGCTGGTGAAGGTGCGGGCCGACGCCGGGGTGCGCAGCTCGGTGCTCGAGACCGTGCAGCTGTTCCGGGCCAAGGTCGTCGACGTGGCCCCGGAGGCGCTCACCATCGAGGCCACCGGCACCGCCGACAAGCTGAACGCGCTGCTGCGGATGCTGGAGCCCTACGGTGTACGCGAGATGGTGCAGTCCGGGATGGTGGCCGTCGGCCGCGGACCCCGGTCCATCACCGCCGCGACCGTCCGCTAACAAGGACCCGGCTACCAACGACGCCGGATACCTGACCTTTCCGAGAGGACCATCCACCGGTCATGAGTGTGAACATCTACTACGACGACGACGCCGATCTGTCGATCATCCAGGGCCGCAAGGTCGCGGTGATCGGCTACGGCTCGCAGGGCCACGCGCACGCACTGTCGCTTCGTGACTCCGGTGTCGACGTCCGGGTCGGCCTGCCGGAGGGCTCGAAGAGCCGGGCCAAGGCCGCCGACGAGGGCCTGCGGGTCGTGACGCCCGCCGAGGCGGCCGCCGAGGCCGACCTGATCATGATTCTGGCGCCGGACACCAAGCAGCGCTTCATCTACGCCGAGGACATCGCCCCGAACCTGCGCAGCGGCGACGCGCTGTTCTTCGGGCACGGCTTCAACATCCGCTATGAGCTGATCACCCCGCCCGCGGACGTCGACGTGGCGATGGTCGCCCCGAAGGGCCCCGGCCACCTGGTGCGCCGCCAGTTCGTCGACGGCAAGGGCGTGCCGTGCCTGATCGCGGTCGCGCAGGACGCCTCGGGTAACGCCAAGGCGCTCGCACTCTCCTACGCGGCGGCCATCGGCGGCGCCCGCGCCGGGGTCATCGAGACGACGTTCACCGAGGAGACCGAGACCGACCTGTTCGGCGAGCAGGCCGTCCTCTGCGGTGGGATGGCGGCGCTGGTGCAGGCCGGTTTCGAGGTGCTGACCGAGGCCGGCTACGCCCCGGAGATCGCCTACTTCGAGTGCCTGCACGAGCTCAAGCTGATCGTCGACCTCATGTACGAGGGCGGCATCGCCAACGAGCGCTTCTCGATCTCCGACACCGCCGAGTACGGCGACCTCACCCGTGGCCCGCGCGTCATCACCCCCGCGGTCAAGGACGAGATGCGCAAGATCCTCGCCGAGATCCAGGACGGCCGGTTCGCCCGCGAGTGGGTGGCCGAGGACGAGAACGGCAGGCCGACCTTCACCCGGCTGCAGAAGGAGGGTGCCGAGCACCCCATCGAGCAGGTCGGGGAGAAGCTGCGCGGCCTGATGAGCTGGGTGGGCACCAAGGCGCAGTAACCCGCCGCACCGGTTCGTGGAACGGCACCCGCCGCCCGGCGGGTGCCGTTTCGCGTGTTCGGCGTGGTGACGCTCACCCGCCGGGCGTCTGCGCCGAGGGCGCGGTTGATCACAGTGTCGCGCTGCGCACGCCGCCACCGATGGCGTCGGGCCGCGCAACTACCATCGGTGCGTCCGGCACTCCAACCGAGGCCACAACCGCGCCAACCCGATCCGGGAGCCCTGCACCGTGAGCACCGCAGCTACCGACCACCCCCGCCCCGTCGTCCTGCTCGCCGAGAAACTGGCACCGTCCGCCGTCGCGATGCTCGGGGACGACGTCGAGATCCGGCAGGTCGACGGAACCGACCGCCCGGCCTTGCTCGCGGCGGTCGCCGACGCCGACGCGTTGCTGGTCCGCTCCGCCACGAAGGTCGATGCCGAGGTGCTCGCCGCCGCGGCCCGGCTCAAGGTCGTCGCGCGGGCGGGCGTGGGGCTCGACAACGTCGACGTCCCGGCCGCGACCGCTCGTGGCGTGATGGTGGTCAACGCGCCGACCTCGAACATCGTCTCGGCCGCCGAGCACGCCGTCGCCCTTCTGCTCGCCGTGGCCCGGCGCGTCCCGGCCGCCGACGCGAGCCTGCGCCACGGCCAGTGGAAGCGCAGCGCCTACACCGGTGTCGAGCTGAACGGCAAGACCGTCGGCGTGGTCGGCCTTGGCAAGATCGGGCAGCTCGTGGCGCAGCGCCTGGCTGCGTTCGGCGTCGAGCTGATCGCCTACGACCCCTATGTCGCACCGGCCCGCGCGGCCCAGCTCGGCATCGAGCTCGTCGAGCTGGCGGACCTGCTCCGGCGGGCCGACGTGATCTCCATCCACCTGCCGAAGACCCCGGAGACCCTGGGTCTGATCGGCAAGGAGCAGCTCGCGATGACCAAGCCGGGCGTGCTGATCGTCAACGCCGCCCGCGGTGGGCTGATCGACGAGGAGGCGCTGGCCGACGCGGTGCGCAGCGGGCACGTCGGCGGCGCGGGCATCGACGTCTATCTCAAGGAGCCGACCACCTCCAGCCCGCTGTTCGAGCTGGAGAACGTGGTGGTCACCCCGCACCTGGGTGCTTCGACCGACGAGGCCCAGGACCGCGCCGGCACCGACGTCGCGCGCTCGGTCAAGCTCGCGCTCGCCGGGGAGTTCGTCCCGGACGCCGTGAACGTGCAGGTCGACGGGGTGGTCGGGGAGGAGGTCCGGCCCTGGCTGCCGCTGGTGCAGAAGCTGGGCACGGTGCTGCACGCCGTCGCGGGCCGGCTGCCGAGCTCGGTGAGCGTCGACGTGGCCGGTGAGCTGGCGGCCGAGGACGTCTCGGTGCTGTCGCTGGCCGCGCTGCGCGGCGTGTTCACCAACGTCGTCGAGGACCAGGTCACGTTCGTCAACGTGCCGAACCTCGCGGCGGAGCGGGGGGTCAGCGTCGCGCTCACCACCACCCCGGAGAGCGAGAACCATCGCAGCGTCGTGCAGTTGCGGGGCGCGATGCCCGACGGCGAGTCGATCACCGTGTCGGGCACGCTGACCGGACGAGCCCAGGTGGAGAAGCTGGTCGAGGTCAACGGCCGCCACTTCGATCTGCGGGCCGAGGGTGAGGTCATCCTGCTCGAGTACGCCGACCGTCCCGGTGTGATGGGCCGGGTCGGCACGCTGCTCGGCGAGGCCGCGGTGAACATCGAGGCCGCGCAGATCAGCCAGACCACCGACGGCGCCGACGCGATCATGCTGCTGCGCGTCGACCGCGCGGTGGACCCGGCGGTCCTCGAACCGATCGGCGCCTCGGTGAACGCCAAGACCACCCGGCTCATCTCCTTCGACTGATCCCGCGCCGGGCGCCGCACTCGATCAGGTGGGCGGTGGTTACCCCCCGCGCTTGCCCTAGGTTGCGCGGGACGACGCCGGACGGGCCGGCTCGGTGGGGGGTGGCCGGTGGCGCGAGCGCGCTGGCGGACAGCGGGTATCGCGCTGTGCCTCGCCGTGGCGTCGCTGTTCGCGCCGGCCGGGGCGGACGCGGCACCGGGCAAGCCTGTCGACGCGACCCCGGTGACGGTGTTCGTCGCCCTGGACCGGCCGTCGGCGGCCGACGAGTACCGTGCCGCGCTCGCCGGAGGACCGGACCTGGCGCGCCGCGTCGCCTCCGCCGCCCGGGACCGGATCGACGCACTCACCGACGAGCTGCTCTCCCGGGTGCCCGCCGCCCGGGGGGCGCGTGAGCTGTTCCGAACCCGCAATGCGGTGGCCGGGGTCGCGCTCCGGGTCGACGCCGCCACCGCGCGCGAGTTGGCGGCCCGCCCGGGCGTGCGCTCGGTTCGCAGGCTCGGCCGCGCCCGGCCCGACAACGCGGGCGCCGTCCAGCTCGGCCGAGCGCTGCAGACCTGGCAGCAGACCGGGCGGTCCGGCGCCGGGATCCGGATCGGGATCATCGACAGCGGCATCGACTACACCCACGCCGACTTCGGCGGCCCCGGTACCCCGGCCGCCTTCGCGGCCGCCCGCGCCGGTGCGGCGGACTTCCCGACCGCGAAGGTCATCGGCGGGATCGACCTGGCCGGCGACGACTACGACGCCGACAACGCCGACCCGGCCCGCCACGTCCCGCATCCGGACGACAACCCACTCGACTGCCAGGGACACGGCACGCATGTCGCGGGAACCGCGGCAGGGCTCGGCGTCGGCGCCGACGGCACGACGTTCCGGGGCGACCACGCGACGCTCACCGCCGGGGACCTCGACGGCATGCGAATCGGCCCCGGGGTCGCGCCGCAGGCCTCGCTGTACGCCATCCGGGTGTTCGGCTGTTCGGGCTCCACCGAGCTGACCGCGCTGGCCCTCGACCACGCCCTTGATCCCAACGGCGACGGGAACCAAGCCGACCGGCTCGACGTGGTCAACCTGTCGCTGGGCTCGGCCTTCGGCGCCGTCGACGACCCGGTGAACGAGTTCGTCGCGAAGCTCTCCGAGCACGGCGTCGTCGTCGTGGCGTCGGCGGGCAACTCCGGGGACGTTGTCGACGCCACCGGCCCGCCCGGCAACAGCCCGCACGCGCTCACCGTGGCCAACATCCGCGACGCCGCGGTGTTGCGCGACGCCGTCGAGGTGCTCGGCCCACCGGGGCCGGGCCGCTGGCCCGGGCAGTACAGCCTGAGCTACCCCGGCTACCCGGACCTGGATCTGCGGGCGCGGGTCGTCGCGCTCGGCGGGGCGAACGCCGAGGGTTGCCGGCCCTTCTCGAGCGCCGACGCCGAGCGGGTGCGCGGCGCCGTGGTCTGGCTGTCGTGGGCCGACGAGGCGGCGCAGCGCACCTGCGGCTCGGCGCCGCGGGCGGCCAACGCGCACGCCGCGGGCGCGGCGGGGGTGCTGCTGACCTCGGGGTTGCCGGACTTCGGTTCGGTCGCGATCGCAGGCACCGCGGACATCCCGATGTTCCAGCTCACCGGCCCGGCCACGGCCGCGCTGCGCCCGGCGCTCGCGGCGGGGACGCTGCGGGTGCGCTTCGGCGGCGACCTCGTGTCGTCGGTGCCGATCAGGACACCGGAGATCGAGGACACGCCGAGCGCGTCGACCTCGCGCGGGGTGCGCGCACCCGCGGCCAAGCCGGACGTCGCCGCGCCGGGCGAGACGATCACCTCGGCGGCCGTCGGCACCGGCAACGGGCGTGCGGTCCGTTCGGGCACCTCGATGGCCAGCCCGTTCGTCGCCGGGGTCGCGGCGCTGGTCCGGGAGGTCCACCCGGGCTGGTCCCCGGAGCTGGTCAAGGCCGCGATCATGGGCACGGCGACCGGGACGGTGCACGCCGGGGAGAACCGCAGTGGGCCCGTGGTGGCGCCGATGCGGGTCGGCGCCGGCCGGGTCGACGCCCGCGCCGCGGTCGGCACGACGCTGCTGGCCATGGCCGACGACCCGGCCGGTGCCGTCAGCGTGACGTTCGGCGCTCTGGAGGCGCTGCCCGGCGCCGCCCTCTCGCGCACCGAACGGGTCCGGGTGCTCAACCGCGGTCTGCTGCCCGTTGTGCTCGGCGCCGCCTACCAGCCGATCACGACCATGCCCGGGGTGCGCATCGACGCCGCGCCGGCCAGGCTCGTCGTGCCTCCCGGGGGCAGCGCGCTCGTCGACGTCCGGCTGCGCATCGACAACCCTGCCGCGCTGCGCCGCACCGCCGACCCGACGCTGGAACTGCGCCAGCACGGACAGCCCCGCCAGTACCTCGCCGACGCCTCGGGCCTGCTGGTGCTCACCCCGGACGACGGGGGCGAGCCGGTGGTGCGGGTTCCGGTCTCGGCGGCGCCGAAGCCGGTCTCCACACTGGTCCCGCGGCGCGGCGAGGAGGTGCTGACCCTCGACGGCACCGGGGTCGATCAGGGCAGCGGGCCGCAGGCCTACCGCTCCCGGATGGGGGTCTTCGCCCTGGCGGCCACCAGCGCGAAGCTGCCTCGCTGTGCCGGCGCGGCCGTGGCCGGATGCGTGCCCACCGCCACCGGCGACGGCGGTGACCTGCGCTACGTCGGCGTCGCCTCGACGGCCGCCGCCGCCCGATCGGCCGGGCGGCCCGGCGACGCCCTGCTCGGGTTCGCGATCGCCACCTGGGCCGACCTACCCAACATCGGCAGCATCACCCAGCCGAGCGTCGAGATCGATGTGGACGGCGACGGCCGTCCCGACTTTCTCACGCTGGCGACCAAGCTGCCCGACACCGATGTGCTCGTCGCCCGGACGGTCGACCTGCACCGGCCGACGCCGGACGGGTTCGCCGAGGTCGACGTCCAGCCCGTCAACGGCCTGGGTGGCGACACCGACACCAACGTCTTCGACACCGACGTCTGGGTCTTGCCGGTACGGCTGGCCGCGCTCGGGATCGATCCGGCGGCCGGGACCGCGCCGCTGCGGTTCCAGGTGTCGGTGCTCGGTGATCACGGCCCGCCCGCATCGACCGACGGCGTCGTCGACCGGATGGACGCCCCGGCGGAGTTCGACCCGCTGGCCTGGGCGCTGGACACCGGGCCGGCGCTGCTGCGCCCCGCCGACGGCGGCACCAGGGTGTCGGTGGGCGGGGCCGACGGACCGTTGCTCGTTGTGCTGGGCCAGAATGCGCGCGGCAGCAGGGTGGTGCTCCTCGACGCTCCGGACCGGACCCCCCCGAGGCCGCGGCCGCTCGGCGACCGGCGCAGAATCAACCCGCTCGAAGGAGTGTCGCGACCGTCGTGACGGTCGCGAGAGCCCCGGTGACCCACCTTCACCGCCCCGGGTGGCCCCGAAGGGGTGGACGAGGACAACGCGACGGCGGCGCAGCCGGTACGGTGCGGCGACGCCACATCATGAGAGGACATCCACACATGCGCCTTGCGGTCATTCCCGGCGACGGCATCGGGCCGGAGGTCATCGACGAGGCACTCAAGGTGCTCGCCGAGGTCACCGCGGGCGTGCAGACGACGACCTACGACCTCGGCGCCGCACGCTGGCACTCCACCGGTGAGCTGTTGCCGGAGTCGGTGCTCTCCGAGCTCGCCGAGCACGACGCGATCCTGCTCGGCGCGGTCGGCGACCCGTCCGTGCCCAGCGGGATCCTGGAGCGCGGGCTGCTGCTGCGGCTGCGCTTCGAGCTCGACCACCATGTGAACCTGCGCCCCGCCCGGCTCTACCCGGGGGTGCGCAGCCCGCTGGCCGGCAACCCCGAGATCGACATGGTCGTGGTGCGGGAGGGCACCGAGGGTCCGTACGTCGGGACGGGTGGCCTGCTGCGCAAGGACACCCCACACGAGATCGCCACCGAGGTCAGCACGAACACCGCGTTCGGTGTGGAGCGCGTGGTGCGGGACGCCTTTGCCCGCGCGCAGCGGCGCCCGCGTCAGCATCTGACCCTGGTGCACAAGACCAATGTGCTGACCTTCGCCGGGGCGCTGTGGTCGCGGATCGTCGAGGAGGTCTCGCTGGAGCACCCCGACGTTTCCGTGGCTTACCAGCACGTCGACGCCGCGACCATCCACCTGGTCACCGACCCCGGCCGCTACGACGTGATCGTCACCGACAACCTGTTCGGCGACATCCTCACCGACCTGGCCGCCGCGGTCACCGGTGGGATCGGGCTGGCCGCGAGCGGCAACCTCGATGTCAGCGGACGTAACCCGAGCATGTTCGAGCCGGTGCACGGCAGCGCCCCGGATATCGCCGGGCAGGGCATCGCCGACCCCACGGCGGCGGTGTTGTCGGTCGCGCTGCTGCTGGACCACCTCGGCAACACCGAGGCCGCCCGCCGGATCGAGGCCGCCGTGGCGTTCGACCTGGCCACCCGCGATCACGGAGCCGCCGGGAACACCCGCGCGATCGGGGACCGGATCGCGGCGCTGGTGAGCAGGCAAGCCGCCCCGACCAACTGAGCGCACCGCACGGGCACTTGAGCGGCGCAAGCGCCACTGAGCGACGCTTGCGCCGCTCAGGTGGCGGGGTGGGGCCGTGACGGGCGCCAGAGGTAGGTGACGACGTCCGGTCGTGGGGTGCGCGAGGCCTGTGCATGAGCGCGGACGAGCTCGTCGAGCACGGCGGCACGGTCACGGAGCAACCGGCCCGGCCGGGTGTGGACCACGTGGATTCCCTCGGCGGCGAAGCCGGATTGGCGGCGGGTGTCGCGATCGTGTTCCTGTGGGCTCAGATGCCATTCCCGGGAGTCGATCTCCCAGACGAGGCCGACGTCGTCCCACCAGGCGTCCGCCACGCCGATCAGCCGGCCGTCGCGGCGGTGCACCGCCACATTCCACGCGGGCGCGGGGAGCCCGCTGCGGATCACCAGGCGCCGGGCCCAGGCCTCGGCGGCCGAGCGCACGCCGTCGGCGACCTCGCTCAGCACCATTCGGGCCAGTGCCGTGCGTGGCCGCTGCTGCACGGCCAGCTCCGCGGCGAGATCGGTCGGTGTGCAGAGCCCGCGCTGCACCGCGTCGGCGAACATCGCACGCACGGCGTCGAGCTGGTTGAGGTGGGCGGCGGCGTCGGCGAGGCCACGTGCGAGCGGAGCGAGCGGAAGCCCGTTGCGCAGGATCGGGCGCGGCATCCGCCGGGTCCTGCTGACCACGACGAAACCGTCGCTGCCGAGCTGGCGCTGGTTGGGAACGAGAACGTAGACCCGGTGGTCCTCGGGGAGTCGCCGCACGCCGTGCCTGCGGGCGGCGGTGACCCCGGTCAGGACCGCGCCGTCGCCGCATTTGGCCAGTGCCACCTGGATGCGCTGCAGCGGGGTCAGTTCACCGGCGGACAGCAGGATGACGCCGCGTACCGGCGACTGCCACGGGCCACCGGCGCGACAGCTTCGGGTGAGGGCGGAGGCCGACACTCCGAGTTCGATCAGGGCTCTGCGGGGGGCGACGCCGTCGGGGAACAGCGCGCGGATGCGGGCGCGGTCGGCCCGGGTGAGGTGCATCCTCCGAGCGTGGGCGCGCAGCGGGCTCACGACCAATCCCTCGGGCCGGCCTGTGGATAACCCGGCCGCGCTTGAGCGGCGCAAGCACCGCTCAGTGACGCTTGCGCCGCTCAAGTGCGGTCGAGGGCCGCGGGAAGCTCCCCTCTCGAAGCGATCCCGAGCTTGCGGTAGCAGGCCGAGAGGTGCACCTCGACGGTCTTCGTGGTGACGAACAGCGCCTGCGCGATCTCCCGGTTGCTCCGGCCCTCGGCGGCCAGCCGGGCCACCCTCCGCTCGCTGGGGGACAGGGCCTCCGCCCCGGTGCGCAGCGGGCGGCGCGGCCGCGCCCCGGAGGCGAGGAGTTCCTCGGTCGCCTGGTCCGCGAGCACCGTCGCCCCGCAGCGGTGCGCGAGATCGAGCCCGGTGCGCAGCGGCTCCCGCGAGTCGACCCGATGGCCCGCCCGGCGCAGCGCGGCCCCGAGTTCGACGAGGGTGTGGGCGTGTTCGAGCCGCGCGGCAGTGCCCTCGAGGACGTCGACGGCCTCCCACAGCGCGTCGAGCAGGCCGTGGACCAGCCCCGCGGTGCGCAGGGCGATGCCCGTCGCGACGGGTGCGGCGTAGTGGCGGGCCCTGACCAGCGCCGCGTCCGCGAGCTCCCGGGCCTGCTTGAGGCGGCCCAGCCGGTGGCAGGCGAGCGCGGCGTCGGTCTCCCACGGGACGAGCCCCGGGTGTGTCCAGCCGCGCCTGGCCAGCCTGCGCCCCGCGGCGAGCAGCTGCTCGAGCGCCTCGGCCGGTCGGCCCTGCGCCAGGCGCAGTCGGCCCATCCCGGCCAGCAGGTGCACGTGGTTCCGGTCGACCTCGAGTTCGAGCAGCTCCCGCTCCGCGGTCTCCAGCTCCCCGCGCTCGACGAGGGCGGAGAGCAGGAACCCCAGCAGGAGCCGGTGAGGGTAGGGGACGGCGAACTCCCGAGCCATGTCCTGCGCCAACCGGGCGTCGGCCTCGGCGTCGAGCAGCGCACCACACCGGCGGCTCATCTCCGCCCGCCAGCTGAGCGCGGCCCCCAGCTCGATCCGTGCGACCCGCTCCCGCGCGTCGGCGACCGCGGCGTCGGCCCCGCGCAGCGCCGCGTCCAACTCTCCTGCCGCGGCGAGCACCGGGCCGGCCAGGTAGAGCACGCCGGTGGTGAACGAACCGGAGCTGAGCCGGGTGATGGCGGTCAGTGCCTGCCGGGCCTGCGCGACCGCCTCGTCGGCGCGTCCCTCAACCTGCAGCGTCTCCACCGCGGCCGTCGCGAGCAGCATGCAGCCGGCGACGGAGTCCGGCCGGGCCTGCGGCGTCAGCTGTCGCAACCGGTCGAGCGCTGCGGTGCGCGAGGCCGGGCGGGAGCGGGCGAGCCCGATGAACTCGGCCTCCAGCAGCAGCCGTACGTCCGGATCGACGCCGGACGCGGTGTCAGCCTCCAGCACCGCTTGCTGCAGCACCTCCAGTGCCCTGGGCAGCTCCCACGCCGTTTCCAGCCCGCGGCCCAGCCGCAGTGCGATCCGGGCGCGGGCGTCCGGATCGGTGGTGAGCTCGTGAGCTTCCGCCAGCCGAGCGAGTCCCTGCGTCGGGCCGAGACGGGTCTGGGTGGAGCCCAGCTCGAACAGCACCTCGGCTCGCACCTGCGGCGACGGCGGCTCGCCCAGCGCCCGCTCGAGGTAGGTCACGGCGGCCTGCGGTGCGCCCTTGCGCAGCGCCACACGGGCGGCGTCGCGCAGCCGTGCCACGACCCAGTCGTCCCGCAGCGGCTCGGTGAGCAACAGGTGCGCGGCGACGGCCTCGGCCGGCGCGGCGTCGGACGCCAGCTCCCGGGCGGCGCAGCGGTGGGCGGCGTGTCGCTCGCCGGCGGGGATGTGCTCGAGGACGGCCTGCGCGAGCAGCGGGTGGGCGAAGCGCAGCGGGGGATCGGCGGCCAGCAGCTCCGCCGCGGTGAGCCGGTCGACCGCGGCGGCGGCCCGGTCCGGGTCGAGCCGGGCCACGGCGGCGACGTGCCGCAGGGCCGCGCCCGAACCGAGCACCGCGAGCGCGCGTGCGATCGCCGCGGCGGGAGCCGGCAGGTGCCGCAGCCGCGGCAGCACGAACATCGCGACGATCGCGGGCGCGCGCTCACGGACCGCGTCGGTCGCCGACTCGACGGGCGTGACGCCAGTCGTGTGCAGCGACCGCAGCAGCGCGCCGAGCAGCAGCGGGTTGCCCGCGGCGACCTCGTGACAGGCCTCGGTGAAGGCGGGCTCGGGCTCGCCGAGCACGGCGCGGACCAGCCGCTGGGTGGCGGCGTGGCTGAGCGGGCCGGGGTGCAGCGCGCCGGTCAGCGGGTCGGCCGCCAGCTCCTGCAGCAGGTCGGCCCCGGCCCCGGGTTCGGCCGGGCGGGTGGCGAGCACGAGCAGCAGCGGCAGCTCGGCGGCGCGGCGCAGCAGGTAGACCAGTGCCCGCAGCGACGCCACATCGGCCCAATGCAGGTCGTCGGCCACCAGCAGCAGAGGCCGCTCCTCGGTCAGCGCGCTGACCAGCCAGTACAGGCCGTGCAAGGTCGCCGCGGTATTGGTGGGGGCCCCGGCCCCCGCGCCGTCGAGAACCGGCGCGGCCCAGCGCGCGGCGCCGTCGAGCAGCCGGGTCCGCCGGTCGGGGTCGGAGCGGGGCAGCGCCGGTTCGAGCAGCATCCGCACGAGGCCGAATGCGTAGTCGCGTTCCAGCGGCCCGGCCCGCGCGGTCAGCACCCGCATCCCGCGTTCGGTCGCCCTGGCGGCGGCGACGTCGAGCAGCCGGGTCTTGCCGATGCCCGCGGCGCCCTCGACCAGCAGCGCACCCCCGCGCCCGGCCAATGCCGTGGCGATCCCGGCCTGGAGGGCGCGCAGCTCGGCGTCCCGTTCGAGGAGCGGGTGCTCGGCGGCGGCGTTTGGGGTCATCGGTTCCAAAACCTAGGGAGTATCCCCGGCGCGCGGCAGGTGTGTCCGGCGGTTGGCTGGCGGTCCAGCCATTAAGGAGGTCGCAATGTCAATGCCGCCGCTGCCGCCCATTCCCGAGGTCGACCTGACGACGTTTTTGCTCGCCGGCTCAGCCGCGCACGGCGAGCGTCCCGCGTTCCTCGACGGCCGCACCGGCCGCGCCGTGCGCTACGCCGAGCTCGCCCCGGCCGTCGACCGCGTCGCGGCCGGGTTGGCCGCGCGCGGGTTCGGGAAGGGGGACGTGCTGGCCGTGCTGGCGCCGAACGGGCCGGAATGGCCGCTCGCGCTGCTCGGCGCGCTGCGCGCGGGCGGCGTGGTGACCGGGGTGAATCCGCTGTGGACCACCGGTGAGATCGCCGCCCAGCTGGCCGATTCGGGCGCGCGGTTCGTCCTCACGGTGCCGCCGTTCCTCGACCGGGCCCGGCAGGCCGCGGGCGACGCCCAGATCGTGCTCGCCGGTGGTGAGGCCGCGGGCACCGTCCCGTTCGCGGCCCTGCTCGTCGAGACGGCTCCACGGCCGCCCGTCGCGATCTCCCCGGCCGACATCGCGCTGCTGCCGTACTCGTCGGGCACGACCGGCCCGCCCAAGGGTGTGCGCCTGACCCATCGCAACATCGTCGCGAACGTGCTTCAGGGCATGACCGGTGCGGCTCCCACCCCGCGCGACGTCGTGCTCGCCGTGTTGCCGTACTTCCACGTCGCGGGGAGTTTCTCCGGAATCTTCCTGGCGCTGCGCGGCGGGGCGACGGCGGTGACCCAGCTGCGGTTCGACCTCGAGGAGTGCCTGGCCCTGGTGCAGGAGCACCGGGCCACGATCCTGCCCGTGGCGCCGCCGATCGTGCTCGCGCTGGCCCGCCACCCCGTCGTCGATCGCTACGACCTCTCGTCGCTGGAGCTCGTCGTGTCCGGATCGGCGCCGCTGTCCGCGGCCGTGCAGCAGGAGTGCGCCGACCGGCTCGGCAGGCGGGTGGTGCAGGCCTACGGGATGACCGAGTCGAGCACGCTGATCGCGATGGGCGGACGCGACCCGGCCGTCCCGCACGCCGCGGGCAGCGTCGGCGAACCGGTGCCGGGCACCGAGATCCGGCTGGTCGACCCGCACACCGGGGCCGAGGCGGCCGAAATCGGCGAGCTGTGGGTGCGCGGCCCGCAGGTGATGGCCGGGTATCTGCACAACCCGGCGGCGACCGCCGAGATGCTCGACGGCGAGGGCTGGCTGCGCACTGGCGACCTCGTCTCGCTGTCCCGGACCGGCGAGATCGTCGTCCTCGACCGGGTCAAGGATTTGATCAAGGTCAGTGGGTTCCAGGTGGCACCCGCCGAGCTTGAGGCGGTGCTCATGACACATCCCGCCGTGGCCGATGCGGCCGTCCTCGGCCGGCTGGACCCGGAACGCGGGGAGGTGCCGGTCGCGTTCGTCGTGCCGCGCGGCGAGCTCGACCCGGATGCGGTGCTGGCCTTCGTGGCAGAGCGAGTGGCCGGCTACAAGCGGATCGCCGAAGTGCGCATCGTCGATGCGATCCCGCGCTCGCCCGCGGGAAAAATCGTGCGGCGCGTGCTGCGCGACACGATCGCCGCCCCCGCCTGACCGCACGTGAGCGGCGCAAGCGTCACTCAGCGGCGCTTGCGCCGCTCGAGTGCGGCCGCCGCTGCCCGTCCGGGTGGGGGGTGGTGCGACGCTCCTGCAGCGCTCGTGCGACACTCGCCAGGTGCGCCACCTCAGCGTGAGCATCATTCGTTGGCGCGTCGGCTGACCAGCACCACAGCCGACGCGCAGACCTCTCGCACCCGCGGGGGGTCTTTTTTGTTGTCGCGCAAGCCCACGACCAGGAGACCCCACGATGTCCCGCACCCAGCCCGCCGGTACGCCGCTCGGTGACGCGTTCCACGTCTATGACACGACGCTTCGGGACGGAGCTCAGCGCGAGGGCATCAGCTACTCCGTTGCCGACAAGCTCGCCGTCGCCCGCCACCTCGACGCGCTGGGCGTCGGCTTCATCGAGGGGGGCTGGCCGGGGGCGCTGCCCAAGGACACCGAGTTCTTCGTCCGGGCCGCGGCCGGTGAGCTGGAACTGCGGCACGCTGTGCTGGTCGCCTTCGGGTCCACCCGCCGCGCCGGGCTGACCGCGTCGGCCGACCCGCAGGTCCGGGCGTTGCTCGACTCGCAGGCGCCGGTCGTCACCCTCGTCGCCAAGTCCGACCGGCGCCATATCGAGCGGGCGCTGCGCACCGACGTCGCGGAGAACTGCGCGATGGTCGCCGACACGGTGGCGTTCCTGCGGGCCGAGGGCAGGCGGGTGTTCCTCGACGCCGAGCACTTCTTCGACGGCTACCGGCACGACGCCGACACGGCGCTGCGCGTGCTGGAGGCCGGTGTGACGGCGGGTGCGGACGTCGCGGTGCTGTGTGACACCAACGGCGGGATGCTGCCGCTGGGAATCGCCGAGGTGGTGGCCCAGGTGGCGCAGCGCACCGGCTTCCGGCTCGGCATCCACTGTCAGGACGACACCGGCTGCGCCGTGGCCAACTCCGTGGCGGCCGTGCAGGCCGGGGCGACGCACGTGCAGTGCACCGCCAACGGCTACGGCGAGCGGGCCGGCAACGCGGACCTGTTCGCCGTCGTCGGGAACCTGGTGACGAAGCTGGACATGCCGGTCCTGCCGACGGGTTCGTTCGGCGAGCTGACCCGCACGTCGCACGCGTTGGCGGAGATCGCCAACATCGCCCCCGACACCCACCAGGCCTATGTCGGGGCCTCGGCGTTCGCCCATAAGGCGGGGCTGCACGCGAGTGCGATCAAGGTGGCTTCCGAGCTGTACAACCACATGGACCCCGAGGTCGTCGGCAACGGGCAGCGGGTGCTGGTCACCGAGATGGCCGGGCGGGCCAGCGTCGAGCTCAAGGGCAATGAGCTCGGCCTGGACCTGGCCAGCCATCCGGAGGCGGTCTCGACGGTCGTCAGCACGGTGAAGCAGCGCGAGGCGCAGGGCTGGACCTTCGAGGCCGCCGATGCGTCGCTCGAGCTGCTGATGCGCTCCGCGCTGGGTGAGCAGGACGCGGTGCCGTTCGCCCTGGAGTCCTATCGGGTGATCATCGAACATCGCGCCGACGGTGTGGTGATGAGCGAGGCGACGGTCAAACTGATCGTCGACGGTGAGCGGCTGATCGCCACTCGCGAGGGCAACGGTCCGGTGAACGCCCTGGACGCCGCGCTGCGGGCGGCGCTCACCCCGTCCCGGCCGTGGCTGGAGGACGTGGAGCTCTCCGACTTCAAGGTGCGGCTGCTGGCCCCAGGAGGTTCGGGGATGGGGCACGGCACCGACGCGGTCACCCGGGTGCTCGTGGAGTCCAGCGACCATGCGGGCTCGTGGACGACGATCGGGGTGCACGGCAACGTGGTCGAGGCGTCGTGGCTGGCGCTGGTCGATGCGCTGGCGTTCGCGGCACTTCGGGAACGGTCAGCCGGTTCCGTTCCCACCGCCCCGGCGCAAGCCGGCCTCTGAGCGGGATCGGGATCGGCAGGGGCACTGTGCGGGGAGCCCCGTCGCGACAGCGGGCGGATACGCGGGTTTTCTCGATCGCCCCTGGCACGTGCGAGTATCCGACCGGGCTGTCGGCGTTGCCCCGGCGAGCACCGGGTCCTGTTCAGCGTCGCGCCCACCAGGGGGCGTGTTCGGGAAGCGGGCCGATGGCGACCAGCCGGGCCATGACCCGCTGGAGCACCGGCCACCGTTGCAGCAGCCGCAGCGGAGCGGGCAGGTCGCCGACCTGCGGCGTCGCCGAGGCCGGGTCGCCGAGGCCGATCGGCGGCATACCGCGGCCGACCGGTAGCACCGGATCCCGGCGCAGCAACGCGCGATGGGCCAGGCGCTGACCGGCCTGGATCAGCGCTGCGGGCCACCACCGGCGCACCTGCACCCGGCGCAGGTCGGCGCGGCTCACCCGGCCGTCGCTGCGCAGGGCGGGGGCGAGCAGCCGGGCGGCGGCGACGGCGTCGGCGACGGCCAGGTTGATCCCGACCCCGCCGACCGGGGACATCGCATGCGCGGCGTCCCCGATGAGCAACAGCCCGTCGTCGTACCAGCGGTGCAGCCGCTCCAGCCGGACGTCCAGCAGCTTGACGTCATCCCAGCAGCGCAGGTGGTCGATCCGGTCGGCGAGCCAGGGCAGCAGGTTCACGAGCCGGTCCCGGAACGCGGACAGTCCGGCCTGCCGGATCCGCAGGTCGGAGCCCTTGCGGATGAGGTAGCCGCACTGCCAGTAGTCGCCACGGTCGATCATCACCGCGAAATGCCCGGGCGAGATCCGCCCGAGTCCGCCGGCCGGGTCGGTGTCGAGGCGCGGCAATCGGAACCACCAGACGTCCATCGGCACGCCGAACGAGCGCGGGCGCAGGCCCGCGGCGGCGCGGACCGCGGAGCCTCGCCCGTCGCAGCCGATGGTCAGCGCGGCCCGCAGCTCGTGCCGTTCGCCGGTGACCCGGTCGGTGTAGTGGACCCCGGCGATGGCGCCACCGTCCCGCAGCAGCCCGGTGACCTCGGCGTTGCGGCGCAGGGTGAAGGTCGGCTCGGCCGCGGCGGCGTCGGCGAGCAGGTCGAGGAAGTCCCACTGCGGAACCAGCGCGATGTGCTGGTGGGCGCCGGGTAACCGGGACAGGTCGGCCACCTGCGCGGTGGTCCAGTCGAGCTGGACCTGCGCCCGGTCCAGCCGGCGCTGCGGCAGCGTGGCGAATCGCTCACCGAGACCGAGCTCGTCGAGCAGGTTCAGGGTGGATGCGTGCACGGTGTCGCCGCGGAAGTCCCGCAGGAAATCAGCGTGCTTCTCCAGCACCGTGGTCGCGATGCCGGCCCGGGCGAACAACAGACCTGCCATCATGCCGGCCGGACCGCCGCCCACGATGGCGACGGTCGTCCGCTCGTTATTCATCATGCGTTGAACTGTAGGGCGGTGGGGACCGGGGGGCCAGCCCGAAGCGTCGAACGGCGACGCGGCACGATGGTGCCGTGAGCACTCCTTCGCAGGTCCGGGTGCGATTCTGTCCGTCACCCACGGGCACGCCGCACGTCGGACTCATCCGTACGGCGCTGTTCAACTGGGCCCACGCCCGCCATCACGGCGGTACGTTCGTCTTCCGCATCGAGGACACCGACGCCAGTCGGGACACCGTCGAGTCCTACGAGGCGATCCTCGACGCCCTGCGCTGGCTCGGACTCGAATGGGACGAGGGCCCCGAGGTCGGTGGGCCACACACGCCGTACCGGCAGAGCGAGCGCGGCGCGCTGTATGCCGACGCGCTGCAGCGGCTGGTCGAGGCGGGGGAGGCCTACGAGTCCTACTCGACCGCCGAGGAGATCGAGGCCCGGCACCGCGCGGCGGGCCGTGACCCGAAGCTCGGCTATGACAACGCCGACCGCGACCTCACCGCCGAGCGGAAGGCCGCGTTCCGCGCCGAGGGCCGGACGCCGGTCTACCGGCTGCGGATGCCCGACCGCGACATCGGGTTCACCGACCTCATCCGCGGCGAGGTGACCTTCCGGGCGGGTTCGGTGCCCGACTTCGTGCTCGCCCGCGGCGACGGCACCCCGCTCTACCCGCTGACCAACCCCCTCGACGACGCACTCATGGAGATCACCCATGTGCTGCGCGGCGAGGACCTGCTCTCCTCGACGCCGCGGCAGATCGCGCTGTTCGAGGCGTTCGCCAGGGTCGGCATCGGCAGCGGGCCGCCGATCTATGCGCATCTGCCGCTCGTGACCGGTGAGGGAAATCGCAAGCTCTCCAAGCGCGATCCGCAGTCGAATCTGTTCCTCTACCGTGACCGCGGATTCACTCCCGAAGGGCTGCTCAACTATCTGGCCCTGCTCGGATGGGCGATAGCGGAGGATCGCGACGTGTTCACCCTCGATGAAATGGTGGCCGCGTTCGACGTTTCCCGCGTTTCCTCCAACGCCGCCCGATTCGATCTCAAGAAGGCCGAGGCGATCAATTCCGCACACCTGCGGCGGCTGCCGGCCGAGGAGTTCGCCCGGCGGGTCGAGCCGTTCCTCCGCTCGGAAGGTGTGATCATCGGCACGCCCACCGCCCAGCAGCGCGCGCTGCTCGCCGCGGCGGCCCCCCTGGTGCAGGAGCGCAGCGTGGTCCTCTCCGACGCCGCGCGGATGCTGCGGTTCCTGTTCGTCGATGAGGCGGCGTTCGTTCCGGAGGAGACGGCCGCGCAGGCCGCGCTGGGCCCGGACGCCGCCCCCGTCCTCGATGCGGCCCTGACCAGCCTGGATGCCGTCGAGAGCTGGACGAGCACGGATATCGAGGCGGCTCTGAAGGCCTCCCTGGTCGACGGTCTGGGGCTCAAGCCACGCAAGGCCTTCGCCCCGGTGCGGGTCGCCGTGAGTGGTCGGACGGTCTCTCCGCCGCTGTACGAGTCGATGGAACTGCTCGGCCGGGATCGGTCGTTGCATCGACTGAGGGCCGGTTTGGAGCGGGCTGGAGGGGTCCGCTAGAGTGGCTCGCGCAGGACACGGACACCGGTTCTCAACTCGCGAGCTGGGCCCCCGGTGAACGTGATCCATTGGGGTATGGTGTAATTGGCAGCACGACTGATTCTGGTTCAGTTAGTCTAGGTTCGAGTCCTGGTACCCCAGCGGAAACGCCATAAACGTTTCCCGAGGCCCCGTCGTCTAGCGGCCTAGGACGCCGCCCTCTCAAGGCGGTAGCGCGGGTTCAAATCCCGTCGGGGCTACAACGGAAGGGCCCCCGCTCCGGAGATCTGGAGCGGGGGCCCTTTCCGTTTCGGGCCGGTGGCCGGTGCGGTCCGAACGGTGGGCGCACCCGGCCCCGTCGGGATCGTCGCGCAGGACGCGTTGCTGTGCCCGCGCAAACGCGCCCGCATCCCTCGTCGCGACCAGGCCGCGCAGGCGCGATCCGGCCTCAGGAAGCGGCCGCCGTTGTCGGTGGCGACGTCGGTGGTTTCGTGGTCGTCACGACCGGCGGCGTCGTCGTCGGTGGCGTCGTCGGTGGTTTCGTGGTCGTCACAACCGGCGGCGTCGTCGTCACCGGCGGGGGAACGACCGGCGGCGGCGGGAGCGGAGCGGACGTCTGCGGGGCCCGGGTCACGCCGCGCGGATCCGGCTCCAGGACGGGTTCGTTGCGCACCGGCGTCGACGGCTCCTCGACGAGGGTGGGGGTGGGGGCTCCGGGGTCGATGCGCGTGGTGGCGCTGCTGGTCGGACCACCCTGTGGCCACAACAGCACCGCACCGACGATCGCCAGCACCGCGACCGCCCCGCCCGCGCCGACCAGCAGCACCGGCCTGCGGCGGGCGCCGGGTTCCGAGGCATGGTCGGGTCCGGCGTAGCCCCGGCTCGGCTCGTCGGGGTGATACCCGGTGCCGGGCTCCGCGGCCGTCGTGGGGAGCTCACCGGTGCGGGGGTCCGGCCCGAAGGCAGGCCCGGCCCCGGCGATCGGCCCGGCAGCGGCGGCGAGGCTGTTTTTCGGTGGTGGGGGCGGGGGCAGCGGGGACGGCCGGACATCGGGCGATGGGGTGGGCGGGACGCCGCTCGCGACGACCTTGGTCTGCTCGGCGGTGTCCGCCGGCGCCGGAACCATCGTCAGCACCGCACCCTTGGCGATGGCGTTCTTGGGGTCGGCGTCCACCGCGACCGGCCGGCCCAGCTGCTCGGACACCAGCTGGGCCACCAGCGGGATCCGCGAGGACCCGCCGACCAGCAACACCGCGGTCAGCTGCTCGGGGGTCAACCCGGCCGAGTCCACCGCCCGACGCAACGCGGCCACCGTCTCCTCCACCCGCGGCCGGATCATCTGCTCGAACTCGCTGCGATGCAACCGCACCGAGGCCTGCACCCCGGGCACCACCACCGGCACCGTCACCTCGGTATCGGCACTGAGCGCCTCCTTGGCCTCGGTGCACTCCCGCCGCACCCGCGCCACCGCCCCCAGCACCGCCGGATCCGCCTCGTCCAACCCCTCGAACGCCTCCGGACACCCGGCCAACACATGATCGAACACCGCCTGGTCGAAATCCACCCCACCCAGCCGCTCGATCCCCTCCGGCCGCCCCAGCAACCCGAACCCGGCCCCACCCGCACCCGGATCCCCCTTGCGCACCACTGCCGCATCGAAGGTCCCCCCACCCAGGTCGTACACCGCGATCCGCGCGCCCGCCTCGACCCGCTCCGCCCCGGCATAATGCACCGCCGCGGCCTGCGGCTCGGCCACGAACGTCACCACCAACCCCACCCGACGCAACGCCCCGGCCAACAACTCCCGCTTATGCGCCCCCCACGCCGCCGGATGCGCCACCGCGATCGCCGCCGCCGGCCCCCCCTCCCGCTCGGCCACCCGATCCACCACCCAGCGCACCAACCGCGCCGACAACTCCTCGGCCGCCCACGCCCGCCCGGCCACCACCACCGGCGTGGGATCCCCCACCCGCCGCTTGAACTCCCGCACCACCCGATCCGGATCGGTCACCGCCCGCCGCTCGGCCGCCTCCCCCACCACCACCGACCCATCACCGGCCACGAACAACACCGACGGCACATCGATCGACCGATCACCCAGACTCACCATCTCGGGCTCGACCCAGCCATGGCCCGACGACCGGCAGACCGCCGCCGCGGTATACGTCGTCCCCAGATCGATACCGAGGAGGTAGCTCATCGTCGCTCATTTCGTCTGGACGCAGGTTCGTGCTCTGCGGACTCATCGGCCGCAGCGGAGGTCACGTTAGCGTCACGGTGTTCGATTTCCCGGACGGGGCCGGACGATCTGTGGGCCGGACGGGAGCTGGGCCGCGGTGGCGCGCCACCGTCAGGCCGGTCGTGTGGCGCCTTGGTCAGGCTGTGATCAGCCGGTTCTGAGCCGATGTTGCAGCGCCTCGGCGGCCGCCAGGAGGTCCGTAGCCCAACGTGCGCCGGGGCGTCGGCCGATCCGGTCGACCGGGCCGGACACGGAGACGGCGGCAACGACGTTCCCGGCACCGTCGCGGACGGGGGCGGAGACGCTCGCCACACCCGCCTCGCGTTCGGCGACGCTCTGCGCCCAGCCGCGACGGCGGACATCGAGCAGCACCCGGTCGGTGAAGGTCGCGTCGGCGAGTACGGCGCGCTGAGTGGCGGGGTCGGACCAGGCGGCGAGGACCTTGGCCCCGGAACCCGCGTTCATCGGCAGCCGAGTGCCGATCGGGACGGTGTCGCGCAAGCCGCTGACCGGCTCGGCGGCGGCGACACAGACTCGGTGGATGCCATCGCGCCGATAGAGCTGCACACTCTCTCCGGTGATGTCGCGCAGCCGCGGAAGCACGGCCGCGGCCGCCTCGAGCAGTGGGTCGCCGTGACCGCTGGCGAGTTCGGCGAGCGCCGGGCCGGGGCGCCATCGGCCGTCGGCGTCGCGGTGCAGCAAACCGTGCACCTCGAGCCCGACGGCGAGACGATGGGCGGTGGCCCGCGGCAGCCCGGTGCGCTCGCACAGCTCGGACAGCCCACACGGCTCGGTGGCCACCGCCCGCAAGACCCCCACGGCCTTGTCGAGCACCCCGATACCGCTAGACTGTCTCATGCCTCGATACTAGCTTCCCAATATATGGGAAATCCATACCATCCCCCACTCGGGGCCGCACATCGAACAGGAGGCAGCGCCGTGACGAATCGCGGGGCGGGACGCACGCTGGCCGAGAAGGTTTGGGATCAGCACCTGGTCCGCAGGGCGGAGGGGTCGGAGCCCGACCTGCTCTACATCGACCTGCATCTGGTGCACGAGGTCACGAGCCCGCAGGCGTTCGACGGCCTTCGGCTGGCCGGCCGGAAGGTGCGCAGGCCCGACCTCACCCTGGCCACCGAGGACCACAACGTTCCGACCCTCGACGTGTTGGCGCCGATCGCGGACCCCGTCTCGCGCACGCAGGTGGAGACGCTGCGGCGCAACTGTGCGGAGTTCGGCGTCCCGCTCTACCCGATGAACCACGCCGAGCAGGGCATCGTGCACGTGGTGGGTCCGCAGCTGGGGCTCACCCAGCCCGGCCTGACGGTCGTGTGCGGGGACAGTCACACCTCCACCCATGGTGCGTTCGGTGCGCTGGCCTTCGGCATCGGCACCTCCGAGGTGGAGCATGTGCTGGCCACTCAGACATTGCCGCTCAAGCGGTTCAAGACCATGGCGATCAACGTCAACAGCGCCGACGGCACCCTGCGGCCGGGGGTCACGAGCAAGGACGTCGTCCTGGCGATGATCGCGCAGATCGGCACCGGCGGGGGGCAGGGCTACGTCCTGGAGTACCGAGGCAACGTCATCGAGGGGCTCTCGATGGAGGCCCGGATGACGATCTGCAACATGTCGATCGAAGCGGGCGCCCGGGCGGGCATGATCGCCCCGGATGAGACGACATTCGCCTACCTGAAGGGGCGCGACCACGCGCCGTCGGGCCCGGCGTGGGACGAGGCCGTCGCCGCGTGGCGGGAGTTGCGGACCGATGACGACGCGGTGTTCGACGCCGAGATCCACATCGACGCCGACGCGCTCACCCCGTTCGTGACCTGGGGGACCAATCCCGGCCAGGGCCTCCCGCTCAGCGCGAGCGTGCCGGACCCGGCGCAGATCGCCGACGCGAACGAGCGGGCGGCCGCGGAAAAGGCCCTGGCCTACATGGGGCTGCGGGCAGGCACTCCGCTGCGCGAGATCGCCATCGACACCGTGTTCGTCGGCTCCTGCACCAACGGCCGGATCGAGGATCTTCGCGCCGCCGCGAAGGTCCTGGACGGACGCAAGATCGCCGACAGTGTCCGGATGCTGGTCGTGCCCGGGTCGATGCGCGTGCGCGCCCAGGCCGAGCAGGAGGGCCTCGACAAGGTCTTCGCCGCGGCCGGGGCCGAATGGCGTTCCGCAGGATGTTCGATGTGTCTGGGCATGAACCCGGACCAGCTGGCACCGGGGGAGCGCAGCGCGTCCACATCGAACCGGAACTTCGAAGGCAGGCAGGGCAAGGGCGGGCGGACCCATCTCGTCTCCCCCTTGGTGGCCGCGGCGACGGCCGTCCGCGGCACGCTGTCCTCGCCCGAGGACCTGCGCTGACGCGCCTGTGAGTGCGTAACAGTGTTCCCACACTGCTGGGCACTCACGACCCCGAATGAGGAGGGAATTCCCGAGCATGGAACCGTTCACCACACACACGGGCATCGGAGTCCCGCTGCGCCGGTCCAACGTGGACACCGACCAGATCATCCCGGCCGTGTACCTGAAGCGAGTGACCCGCACCGGATTCGCCGACGGGCTGTTCTCGGCCTGGCGGGCCGACGAGAACTTCATTCTCAACGTCGAGCCCTTCTCCCGGGGATCGGTGCTGGTGGCCGGTCCGGACTTCGGTACCGGCTCGTCGCGCGAGCACGCCGTATGGGCGCTGATGGACTACGGCTTTCGCGTGGTCGTCTCCTCGCGCTTCGCGGATATCTTCCGGGGTAACTCCGCGAAGCAGGGCCTGATCGCCGCGCAGGTCGCGCAGCCCGACGTCGAGGCGCTGTGGGAGGTGTTGGAGAACGAGCCCGGTACCGAGGTCACCGTCGATCTGCGGGAGAAGTCGGTGAGGGCGAAGGATCTGACCGTCCCGTTCGAGATCGACGACTACACGCGGTGGCGCCTGCTGGAAGGGCTCGACGACATCGGGCTCACCCTGCGCCACACCGACGACATCGCCGCGTTCGAGGCCCGTCGTCCGGCTCGACTGCCGGTCACCACACCGGTTCGCTGACCTACTCCGGTCGAAGCCCCTTGCCGCGCAACGACTCGTCGGAAACACTCGTTGCACGGCAAGGGGTTTTTTGGCGTTGTGCCTGGTGTTGCGTGCCCGAAGGCTCTACGGTGCGCATCCATGAACAAATCCCAGCTTGTGGACGCGCTCGCAGCGCGCCTCGGTGACCGGCGGACCGCGGCCTCGGCCGTCGACGGACTGCTCGAGATCATTGTGGACACCGTCGGTTCCGGCGGCTCGGTCTCGCTCACCGGCTTCGGCGTCTTCGAGGCCCGGGCCCGCGCACCGCGCGTCGCGCGCAACCCGCGTACCGGGGAGACGGTCAGCGTCCCGGCGACGACCGTTCCAGCGTTCCGGCCAGGCACGAGCTTCAAGTCGTTGGTGAGCGGGAACGGCGCGCCTTCTCGTCCGGCCCCGGCCCGCAGGCCCCGGCGCACACCGGCCGCGGCGGCGTCACCGGCGGTCGAGGCAAAGACGACGCCGAAGGCGAAGCCCGCCCGGTCGTCAGGCAAGGCCAAGGCGTCGGCGCCGTTCTCCGAGAACAGGTCGGCGAAGGTCGCCGACACCAAGGCCACCTCGAAGACGGCGACCAAGGCATCGGGGAAGTCGACGGCGAAGGCAGCCGGGAAGCCGACGGCCGAGGCCACCGCCAAGCCCGCCCGGAAGACGGCCAAGGCCAAGAAGTAGCCCGCTCGACGCGGCCCGACCGACTCGCGGACGGAAATACCCCGACTCGCGCACGGAAATACCCCGACTCGCGCACGGAAATACCCCGACTCGCGGGGGTGGTCAGCCGGTGGGGGTGGGGTAGTGGTCGGCGAAGAGGGTGCGGCCGTCTCGGCTACCCAGGACCCAGGAGCTGCCCTTGGCCGCCGGGATGTCGCCATCGGACGGCAGGGCCAGGGTCAGTCCGGCTTCGGCGGTGAGCCGATCGACCAGCCAGGGGATCACGGCGCCCTGGCTGGACAGCACCGTCACGCCGGGCAGCGCCGCGAGATCGTGCAGCCGGGCCAGGCTGGCTGCCGGGTCGTTCTGGTAGCCGATGTCGCCGAGCAGGGGCTCATCGACGACATCGAGGCCCAACCGGGCGGCGAGGGGGATGACGGTCTGCCGGCAGCGCATCGGGGGTGCGCTGTGGACCCGGTCGGGACCGAACAGCGACAGCAGCGTCGTGAGCCCCGTGACCTGGGCGTGGCCCGCCGGCGACAGCGGGCGAAGGGCGTCCTCACCGGTCCAGTCCCGCCGAGCACCCGCCTTGGCATGCCGGACCAGCACCAGCACCGAGTTCGGCACCGGCCGGGCGGCGAACCGGCCGAGGATCTCCCGGTCGCGGTCGTAGGACAGCATGTCCATCGCCTCGGCCGGGGAGAGCCAGCGCAGCTCGTCGGTCTCGTGGTTCGGGCTGAAGCCCGGGCCGCCGGAACGGGCCTGACCGGCCCAGTAGCGAACCAGCTTCGTGGCGCCGGCCACCGCGTAGCGCACGTCGCCGAGCCGCTCGCCGAGCCGTAGGTGACAGCCCGTCTCCTCGGTGACCTCGCGGACGGCGGCGGCGGGCAGGGTCTCGCCCGCGTCGAGCTTGCCCTTGGGCAGCGACCAGTCGTCATAGCGCGGCCGATGCACCAGCGCGACCCGCAAGCCCGCCGGGTCGGCGCTGTCGTCCTCGGCGAACCGCCACAGGACGGCGCCGGCGGCGAGTACGTCGACGCCTGCGGTGTCCTGTGCGGTCACGACATCGGACACGCTCATTCCGCGCCCGCCGCGACGAGCGCGTGCCGGGTCATCATCTCGGCCTGATGGTCACGAACCTCGTCGATATCGGCGCCCGGTGGCGGCGAGGGCTCCCAGCCCCCGTCGGCCTGCAGCGTCCAGCAGCGGGTGGCCGGATTCAGACAGGAGTCGAAGACGTCGCCGAGCTGGCCGGCCAACCTCGGGTCGGCGACGCGCAACAGCACCTCGACCCGGCGGTCGAGGTTGCGGTGCATCATGTCGGCGCTGCCGATCCAGTATTCGTCCGCGGCGGCGAAGTGAAAGACGCGGGAGTGCTCGAGGAAGCGGCCGAGGATGGAGCGGACCCGGATGTTCTCCGACAGACCCGGCCTGCCGGGACGCAGCGCGCAGATCCCCCGCACCACGACGTCGACCGGGACGCCGGCCTGCGAGGCCCGGTACAGCGCGTCGATCACCTGCTCGTCGACCAGCGAGTTGACCTTGATCCGGATCCGGGCCTGCCGGTCGCCCCGGTGATGCGCCTCGACCTCCCCCTCGATGCGTCGCACGATGCCCCGGCGCACCCCGTAGGGGGCCACCAGGAGGCTGCGGTACTGCATCTGCCGGGAGTACCCGGTGAGCGAGTTGAACAGGTTCGTGAGGTCGGCACCGATCTCCGGGTCGGCGGTGAGCACCCCGATGTCCTCGTAGAGCCGGGCGGTCTTGGGGTTGTAGTTGCCGGTCCCGATGTGGCAGTAGCGACGGATGGTGGAGCCCTCCTGGCGGACCACCATCGAGGTCTTGCAGTGCGTCTTCAGCCCCACCAACCCGTAGACGACGTGCACGCCCGCTTTCTCCAGCTCGCGCGCCCAGCGGATGTTGGCCTGCTCGTCGAACCGTGCCTTGATCTCCACGAGCGCGACGACCTGCTTGCCCGCTCCGGCCGCCTCGATCAGCGCGTCGACGATCGGGGAGTCGCCGGAGGTACGGTAGAGCGTCTGCTTGATCGCCAGGACGTCCGGATCGGCCGCGGCCTGCTCGATGAACCGCTGCACGCTGGTGGAGAACGAGTCGTAGGGATGGTGCACGAGCACGTCGCCCTCGCGCAGGGTGGCGAAGATGCTGCGCGGGATCTCCCGCTCGCCGAACGCCGGATGCGTCGCGGGAACGAACGGCTCGTCCTTGAGGTCCGGCCGGTCGACGGCGTAGACCTGCCACAGGGCGGTGAGATCGAGCAGCCCGGGCACGGTGACGACGTCGCTCGGGTCGACGTCGAGCTCCCGCAGCAGCAGCTCCAGCACGTGCTCGCTCATCGTGTCGACGACCTCGAGACGCACCGGCGGACCGAACCGGCGCCGGGCCAGCTCGCGTTCGAGGGCCTGCAGCAGGTCCTCGTCGCGGTCCTCCTCGACCTCGAGGTCGGCGTTGCGGGTGACCCGGAACGCGTGCACCTCGGTCACCTCCATCGAGGTGAACAGTTCACCGAGGTGGGCCGAGATCAGGTCTTCGATCGGCAGGAAGGTGACCTCGCCCGGCTCCTCGCTCTCGACGCGCACGAGCCGCGGCACGTTGTTGGGAACCTTGACCCTGGCGAACCGCTCGGTGCGGCCCTCGGGGTCGCGCACGGTCACGGCCAGGTTGAGCGAGAGCCCCGAGATATAGGGGAAGGGGTGCGCCGGATCGACCGCGAGCGGGGTGAGCACCGGGAAGACCTGAGCGGAGAAGTACTCCGAGAGCCGCTCCCGCTGCGCGGCCGTGAGATCCGGCCAGCGCTTGACGTGGATGCCCTGTTCGGCGAGCTCGGGGCGGACCTGGTCGAGGAACACCTCGGAGTGGGCCCTGGCGAGCACCTGGCTGCGGACGGCGATGCGGGCCAGCTGTTCACGCGGGGACAGCCCGTCGGCGCTGCGGACGGCCAGTCCGGTGTCGTCGCGGCGCTTCAGCCCGGCGACGCGGACCATGTAGAACTCGTCGAGGTTGCTGGCGAAGATCGCCAAGAACTTCGCCCGTTCGAGCAGGGGCTGGCTCGGGTCCTCGGCCAGCGCGAGCACCCGCGCGTTGAAGTCGAGCCAGGACAGCTCGCGGTTGAGATAGCGATCGTCGGGCAGGCCCGAGCCGGCCGCGGCAGTGGTCGGGGCGGGCGGGCCGATCGGCGCGCCCAGCGCCGAGTCGGGCGGGACGCTCCGCGAGGGCACGGTCGCGGTGGAGTTGGGCGCTTCGGCGGGCGGGCCCGGCATGGACTCGGCCGGGTCGGGCGCCGTCGGCGGGGGGATGGGAGCCGAGACGCGCACCCCGGCGGAGGACGCGGCGACGGTGGAGGCGGCGGAGGCCGCGGCGCCCTTGGCCGACCGGCTGGAACCGGCTCCGCGCGCGGCGGTCCGGGGGCGTCCCGTACCCGCCGAACCCGTGCCGGGTGCGGCGGAGTCCGGCGCGGACCGTCCGGCGAGGCTCTCCCGCCGGGCCGAGGGGCGTGGGGCGCGACGCGAGGTTCGTGAGGCGTCGGCACGGCGCGAGCTGCCGCTGGTGTCCTTCGTCGGGGCCTTGTCCGGCTGGCTGGGCGAGGAGTCGGAAGGATGCGGATCCGAGGTGCGGGCGTCGCGACTCACGGTAAGACATTGTGGCGCACCCCGGGGGTCCCGGCCTCACCTCCCCCGGGCGACTGCAAGGTGAATTTCTGGTTTCCGACGAATACCGAAATCATCACCGCGACGGTGGTTCACGGCGTCAGCACCCCGCGCGTCCGTCGCCCCACGCCGAGACCGGCGGCACACAGCAGGTCGTCCCCGGTGTCGACATCGCGGCGCAGCCCGGGCCACTCACCCGGCAGCGGATAGGCGCCGGAGCGGCGGTGGCGGCCGGCCGAACCGGGGCCGAACCGCGGGTTCAGCGCCGTGGCCGGGGCACTGAGCAACAGCGTCGTGCCCTCGCCGCGAGCGTCGGCGCAGAAGGCGCGACGCGCCCGGCCCGCCGCGAACACGGCCGCGGCCATCGCGATCGCCTCGTCGAGTTCAGCGGGACGCAACGCGGGCAGATCGGCCTGAAGGGCGCCGACGGCCGCGCACGGATCGTGTGCCCGCAGCACGTCGGCGCCGTGGCGCAGCGCGGGGTTCAGCCCGGCGGCGGGACCGTCCGGGGCCACGGCGACGCCCTCGGCGGCGAGCTCGGCGGTGACCGTGGCGTCCGAGGTCACCACCAGCACGGTCCGGACGCGATCGGCGGCGCGCGCCGCGGCGACGGTGTCGAGGGCGATCGCGAGCGCGAGCCGTTCGTGCGCCGCCGCCTCACCCACGCCGTTGTCGGCGGCGCCGCGCAGCCGGGACTTGGCGGCGCGCAGCGGCTTGATCGGGACCACCAGATCGATGGTCCGCATTCGCGGGGTGGACACGGGTCCATCGTCGCATCCTCCCGTGGTGGACCAGGCGGCTCCGGCCGGGAAGACTCAGCCGGAGATCGCAAGGCGGGAGGCTAGGGGTGAGTCGGGAAAATGGTGGGTTCTGGGAGAAGTTCGCCGCGGTCTTCTTCTACCCGATCGGCTTCGTGACGGGCCGGGTCCGCTACGAGGGAAGCGAGCACCTCCCCGCGCGGGGTGGGGCGCTGCTGGTGGCCAACCACATCTCCTACCTGGATCCGGTCCACACCGCGCTGTATGTGCATCGGGCCCGCCGGATGCCGCGGTTCCTGGCCAAGCACAGCCTGTGGAAGGTGCCGATGCTCGGCAAGATCTTGGTCGGCACCGGTCAGATCCCGGTCTATCGACAGTCCGCCGATGCCGGGCAGAGCCTGCGCGCCGCGACGGAGGCGCTGCACGAAGGCAAGATCGTTGTGATCTACCCGGAGGGCACGATCACCCGCGATCCGGCGGGTTGGCCGATGCATGCCCGAACCGGTGCCGCCCGGCTCGCGTTGACGTCGGACGTTCCGGTGCTGCCGGTGGTGCACTGGGGCACCCGGGAGGTCTACGACCACTACAACAGGAGGTTCCGGCCGTTCCCGCGTCGGACGATCACCGTGCGGGCCGGGGCTCCGATCGATCTGTCGGCCTACCGCGGGCGGCCGATCGACGCCGTGGTGCTGCGCGAGGTCACCGACCTGCTGATGACGCGGGTGCGGGATCTACTCGTCGAGGTGCGTGGGGAGCCTGCCCCCGCCCAGTTCTACCGTGGGGGTGCATCGTGAGTCGGACGGATGAGGTACGGCGGGTGGCTGTGCTCGGCGCCGGTTCGTGGGGAACGACCTTTGCCAAGGTGCTGGCCGACGCGGGTCGTGACGTCACGCTGTGGGCCCGCAGGCCCGAGGTCGCGGCCGCGATCAACGAACGCCGGACCAACCCCGGCTACCTACCGGGGATCACCCTGCCGGAACGGCTCTCGGCGTCGAGCGACGCGGGGGAGACGCTCGAGGGCGCCGACGCCGTGGTCTTCGCGGTACCGTCCCAGACGCTGCGGTCGAACCTCGCCCGCTGGCGCGACCTGCTCCCGTCGGGGTGCACCCTGGTGAGCCTGGCCAAGGGCGTCGAGCTGGGCACGCTCAAGCGGATGAGCGAGCTGATCGTCGAGATGGCGCGGGTGCCGCAGGACCAGGTGGCCGTCGTCTCCGGGCCGAACCTGGCGCTGGAGATCGCGCACTGCGAGCCGACCGCGACGGTGATCGCCTGCGTCGACCACGACCGTGCGGTGGCCCTGCAGAACGCCTGCGCGACCGGCTACTTCCGGGCCTACACCAACACCGATGTCCTCGGCTGTGAGCTGGGTGGGGCGGGCAAGAACGTCATCGCGCTGGCGGTCGGGATCGCGGCCGGGATGGGGTTGGGCGACAACAGCCGGGCGTCGGTGATCACCCGGGGGCTGGCCGAGGTCTCCCGGCTCGGGATCGCGCTCGGGGCCGACCCGCTGACCTTCGCCGGGCTCGCCGGACTGGGCGACCTCGTCGCCACCTGTTCGTCGCCGCTGTCGCGCAACCGGACCTTCGGTGAGCGACTGGGCCGGGGCGAGACCCTCGCCGAGGCCGAACGGGCCAACCACGGGCAGGTGGCCGAGGGGGTGAAGTCGTGCCTGTCGATCTGCGAGCTGGGCGAACGGCACGGCGTCGAGCTCCCGATCGCCGACGCGGTGCGGCGGGTCTGCCACGAGGACCTCTCCCCGTCGGCGATGGCCAAGGAGCTGATCAGCCGGTCCTACAAGCCCGAGTACCGGTGAGCCCGGTGGTCTCGCCGGTCCGCCGGGTGGCGCGGGCGACCCACCGCCGCCCGTCGTCACCCCTCGGCCCGACCGAACGCCGTGATCTCCTCGACCTCCTGTGAGGACAGCTCACGCGGAACCTCCCCGCGGCTCACCTTCACACCCTGGACGCGATGGCGGATGTCGTCGACGATCTCCGGGTTCGCGAGCGTCGACACATCGCCGACGTCGGCGAAGTTGGAGATCCCGGCGATGACCCTGCGCATGATCTTTCCGGAGCGGGTCTTGGGCATGTCCGGGACGATCCAGACGCTCCGTGGCCGCGCGATCTTCCCGATCTCGGTCTCGATGGCGCCGGCGACCTTCGCCTCGATCTCCGCGGAGGCGGCGATGCCGGGCTTGAGCGCGACGTACATTTCGACGACCCGGCCGCGCAGCTCGTCGACGACGGGGACGGCGGCGGCCTCGGCGACCTCGGCGACGGTGAGGCTGGCCGACTCCAGTTCCTTGGTCCCCAGCCGGTGCCCGGCCACGTTGATGACATCGTCGATCCGGCCGAGGATCCGGAAGTAACCGTCGGGCGCCTGCACCGCGCCGTCGCCGGCCAGGTACGGCCAATCGTGCCAGTCCGTGCTGTCCTTGTTCCGGCAGTACTTCTCGTAGTAGAGCTGGACGAATCGCTCGGGCTGCCCCCAGATGGTCTGGAAGATGCCCGGCCACGGGTTGCGGATGCAGATGTTGCCGGCCCGGCCGGAGCCGGCCTCGACCACGTTGCGGTCCTCGTCGTAGATCACGGGATAGATCCCGAGTACTCCCGGGCCGCAGCTGCCCGGTTTCATCGGCTGCAGGGCGGGCAGGGTGCTGCCCAGGAACCCGCCGTTCTCGGTCTGCCACCAGGTGTCGACGATGACCGCCTCGCGCTTGCCGACGACCTCGTAGTACCAGCGCCAGACGTCCGGCTCGATCGGCTCGCCCACCGTCGTCATGTGCTTGAAGTGGTAGTCGTACTTCGCCGGTTCGTCCGGTCCGAGCTTGCGCAGCATCCGGATCGTCGTGGGTGCGGTGTGGAAGATGGTCACCCCGAGCCGTTCCGCGATCCGCCACGGGCGCCCGGGATCGGGATAGGTGGGTACCCCCTCGTAGAGCACGCTGGTGGTGCCGAGCGCCAGCGGACCGTAGACGATGTAGGAGTGCCCGGTGATCCAGCCGATGTCGGCGAAGCACCAGTACGTGTCCTCGGGGTGGATGTCCTGGTAGTACTTCGACGTGCCGGCCACGTAGGCGAGGTAGCCGCCGGTGCTGTGCTGGCAGCCCTTGGGCCGGGCCGTCGTGCCACTGGTGTACATGAGGAACAGCGGCGCCTCCGCCGGCATGGACACCGGCTCGACCAGCAGCCCGCGATACTCCTTGATCAGGTCGTCGACGAAGTAGTCGCGCCCGTCGACCATCGGGCTCGCGGACGCGTATCGGCCGGGGTGCCGGCGCCAGACCAGGACCTTGTCGACCTCCATGCCGAGCTTCCGAGCCGTGGCCAGTGCCTCGTCGGCCTTGGCCTTGTGATCGATCAGCTCACCGTTGCGGTAGTACCCGTCCATCGTCACCAGGATGTGGCTGCCCGAGTCGGCGATCCGGTCCCCACATGCGCTGCCGCTGAAGCCGCCGAACACCTCCGAATGAACGACACCGAGCCGGGCGCAGGCGAGCATGGACACAGGAAGCTCGGGAACCATCGGTAGGTGGAAGGTCACCCGGTCGCCCACGCGTACGCGACAGAAGTCCCGCAGCAGCGCGGCGAACTCGTTCACCCGCCGGTACAGCTCCTGGTAGGTCACCGCCTCGGTGCGCTCGGTCTCCGGCTCCGGCACCCAGATGAACGCCGCCTTGTTGCGGCTGGACGGCAGGTGCCGGTCGACGCAGTTGTAGCAGGCGTTGAGCCGGCCGCCGACGAACCACCGCCAGAACGGGGCGTTGGAGGTGTCCAGCGTGGTGTGCCAGTAGGCGTCCCAGGACAGCAGGTCCGCGTACTCCTTGAAGCACTCCGGGAAGTGGTCCTCGCCGAACCGTTCCAGGATGCGCGGGTCGCCGGCATTCGCCTGCGCGATGAACCGTGCGGGCGGATGGCGGTACTCCTCCTCGCGCCAGTGAACGGCGATCTGCGCCGCGGAGGCCGGCGCTGCCTGCTCTGCGGTCATGTGCCTCGATCTCCTCACCGTGCGGACGTCGGTCCTGGTCCGCGGCGAGCAGGCAACGGCAGACGCCGAACCGGCGGAGTTCGTCAGCGAGCGCGGCCGGCCGGGTGAACGACGCGAGGGCGTGGGCCGACGGCGGCGGCCCGCGCGGGCTGGTTCGTGTCGAGGACCGGCAGCCGTGCCACCAGCAGCGACAGCTCGCCTGCAAGATGGTGCTGTGTCACCTTCGCCGCCTCCCACACTCCGGGAGCAGCCCCAGTCTGTCCCAGGCACCCGGCCCGCGCCAGCGGCAATCGGTCGAGTACCCGTGAGCGCGGACCGGTGTGGGAACACTGTTACGCACGCACGAGGGCGGGCCACCAGGGCGAACGGGACGAGGTGCGGCCATGGTGGGTGACGGGACGCGCTGCGTGCACGGCGGGTACCCGGCGGCCGAGCCGGGCGCGCCGCTGCATCCGGCACCGGTGCTCACCTCGGCCTTCCACCTCGGCGTCCCGGGCGACCCGCTGCCGCGCGACTTCTACGGTCGCGTCGACAACCCGACCTGGCGGGCGCTGGAGTCGGCGATCGGCGAGCTGGACGGCGGCGAATGCGTGCTGTTCAGCTCCGGGATGGCGGCGATCTCCGCGGTGCTGCGGACCACCGCCCGCCCGGGCCGTGCGGTCGTGCTGCCCGCCGACGGTTACCACCTCGCGCGGACGCTGGCGGAGGAGGAGCTGGCCCCGCTGGGGGTGCCGGTCCGGACGGTGCCGACCGCCGGGTACTGGGGCGGTGCCGTGCTGGAGGGCGCCTCGCTCGTCCTGCTGGAGACCCCGTCCAACCCCGGGCTGGAGGTCTGCGACATCGCCGCCGTCGCCGCGCTCGCCCACGCCGCGGGCGCGCTGGTCGCCGTCGACAACACCACCGCGACGCCGCTGGGGCAGCACCCGCTCGAGCTCGGTGCCGACCTCGTCGTTTCCAGCGATACCAAGGCGGTGTCCGGACACGGCGATGTCGTCCTCGGACATGTGAGCGCCGCCGACCCCGTGCTCGTCGGACGGCTGCGTGCGGCCCGCAGCCGCGGCGGCGCCGTACCCGGACCCCTGGAGACCTGGCTCGCCCACCGCGGGCTGGGCACCCTGGACCTACGGCTGGAGCGCCAGGCGGCCAACGCCCGGGCAGTGGCCACGGCGCTGCGCGGGCATCCGGCCGTGTCCGACGTCCGCTGGCCCGGGCTCGAGGACGATCCGGCGCACGCGGTGGCGGCGCGGCAGATGCGGCGCTGGAACGGCGTGCTGCGGTTCACCCTTGCCTCGGCGGCCGCCGTGGCCCGGTTTCTCGAGGCATCGCGGCTGGTGTGCTCGGCGACCAGCTTCGGCGGCCTGCGCACCTCTGCCGACCGGCGCGAGCGCTGGGGCGACGCCGTGCCGCCGGGGCTGGTGCGCCTGTCCGCGGGGTGTGAGGACGCGACCGACCTCGTGGCCGACGTCCTCGCCGCACTGGACGCCGTCGGCCGCTGAGCGCGCGGACCGGTGCGCTCGGCCGCGCCTGCGTCCACCTGAGCGACATCTCGCACGTCACCCGTGCGTAACCCACCCCCCGTATGGTCGACTGTGAGGAGCCGCTGGAGGTGGTCGCGTGCCGCATCGACAACCTGGCCCCATCGGTACCGACCCCGATCCAGGGGAGGTGCCGGGGGCCGCGTCGCGCCCGGGCGCGGTCCCGACGGGGCCCAGGGTCCTGTTACTGAACGCCAGCTTCGAACCCCTGACGGTGGTCACCGCCAAGCGCGCCATCCTGCTCATGCTCAGCGGTAAGGCGGAGTGCGTCCAGGTCTGTCTGGAGGGCACGGCGTTCCGCTCCGAGAGCCTGTCGATCCCTGCGCCGTCGGTGATGCGATTGTCCCGGTACGTGCGGGTGCCCTACCGACGGTCGGTACCGATGACCCGTTCCGGTGTCCTGCGCCGCGACGGGCGGCGCTGTGCCTACTGCGGCAAGCGCGCGGACACCGTCGATCACGTCGTGCCGCGCAGTCGCGGTGGTGCGCACACTTGGGAGAACTGCGTCGCGGCGTGTCGAGCGTGCAACTCCCGCAAGGCCGACCGGCTGATCGAGGAGCTCGGCTGGACGCTGCGGACCCACCCGGCCCCGCCGAGCCGGTCGGCGGGTGGCGTCCTCGTGCTCACAGCCGAACCACTGCCGGCCTGGAAGCCGTGGCTGACCGCTGCGGCATGACGATGGCCGACGCGCGTAGGCCCCGTAACGACCGGTCCCACCGGGCCGACAAGCCGGTAGCGGTGGACGGCGATGCGGGCACCGCGGCGTCGTACCCGCTCGACCTGCGCCGTCCACGAGGGATGTTGGTGGAAGGGACGGCCGTTGACCGACGACGAGACCACCGGCACCCGGCACAGCTGTCCCGTCGTCCCCACCGGCCCCGGTCACCGGTCTGGGCGGTTGCGGCTGGCGGCCTACGCCGGTGGGGTGGCGGGCGCGGCGATCCTCGGCATGGTCGGGGTGAGCCTGGTCGCCGGGCCGGGTATCGCGATGTTCGAGGTGCCGCTGGTCGAGGCGCCGACCCGGTCCGCGGGGGAGCACGGACGGGCCCCGGGGACCGAGCTCGCACCTGTCGTCGAGGCCACGGCACCCGCGACCAACCGCTGGACGGCCGGGACGGATGATCCCCGCCCGGCCCAGACGGCCGCCGCCCCGGTGCCTCCGGTGGTCGATGCCTCCACGGTCGTGGCGTCGGCGATGGCCTCGCCCAGCCCCTCCACCTCGGCGCCGGCGCAGACGCGCATCCGGAGCGCCCGGTGAGGCCGACGGGCACCGGCGGGTACCCCCCTGACCCGGGGCGGCGCCCGGATGACCGGAGGCGGATGATGAACGCGGCACGTGAGGACGAGCTCGCTCGCGGACCGGCGTAGCGATCGTCCGCGGGGGCGGAGCCGGGGGCATGGGCCGGCGTCCGCTGGTGCGCGGCACGCGCTTGCCGGAACCGCGGACGAGGTCGGCCGGTGGTCCCGACGGTGTTCGCGATGAGTACAGCCGACGCAGCGCCGCGTTCGGAGCCGAACGGCGATCGTACGAGGGTCGGAAGAGGGAATGACATGGCGTCGCCCCCGATGAACGACGAACTGAACCGGCACGCGGTGCTGCCGGCGGGGGACCGGCGGGGTTTCGCGTCGCTGCGCCTGCCGGCCACGCCGCGAGCCGAGCGGTATGCGATCGGGCGCGGGCTGCGCAAGCGGGCCTCGCGTGAGTCGCTCGGGACCTGGGAGCCGCCGCCACTGCGGGCCGACCCGGTCGTGCAGATCATCGCGAGCCACGAGGGCCGGGTCGAACGGCTGATCCCGGTCCGGGTCGGCCGGATGGCGAAGTCCCCGTACGCGTTCCTGCGCGGCGCCGCGGCCATCCACGCGGCCGACTTCGCGGCGCTACCCGCCTCCGGGATTCAGCCGGTCATCTGCGGCGACGCGCATCTGGGCAACTTCGGGTTCTACGCCTCGCCGGAGCGCGACCTCGTCTTCGACCTCAACGATTTCGATGAGGCCCACCCGGGGGCCTGGGAATGGGACCTGCGCAGACTGGTGGTGAGCGTCTGGGTCGCGGGCCGGGAGAACGGTGCCTCGGAACAGGACTGCGCGCGGGCGGTGAGCCGGTGCGTCGCGTCCTATCGGGAGCATCTGGCGAATCTGGCGGAGCAACCGCTGCTGGCCCGCTCGTTCGAACGGCTCGATCTGGAGCGGCTGCAGCAGACCGCGTCGCGCAAGGCGATCCGCCGCGAGTTCGAACAGGCCGCACGGCGGGCCCGCCGGCGGACCAGCGACCGCGCGCTGCCCCGATTCACCCGTGAGTTGGGCGGCGCGCGACGCATCGTCGAGGAGCCGCCGCTGATCACCCGGCCCGATCCGCAGCAGTACGAGCGGCTCGCCGAGGCGCTCGACCACTATCTGCGGACGCTGCCCCCGCACTGGGCACGCATCCTCGGCGGGTACCGGCTCATCGACGTGGCGCACAAGGTCGTCGGCGTGGGGTCGGTGGGGCTGCGCGCCTACATCGCGTTGTGCGAGGGCTCCAGCCCGGACGACGTGGTCTTCCTGCAGCTCAAACAGGCCCGTCGCTCAGTGATCGCGCCGTACGTCCACGGCGACGACGCGTGGCACGCCCATCAGGGCAACCGGGTGGTGGAGTACCAGCAGGCGCTGCAGACGGTGAGCGACCCGCTGCTGGGCTGGACCACCGTGGAGGACCGGCAGTACTACGTGCGGCAGTTCCGGGACATGAAGGGGGCGATCGTCCTCGACGGCATCGACGCCTCGGCGCTGGAGGATTATGCCGCGGTCTGCGGGCTGTTGCTGGCCAAAGGCCACGCCCGCACCAGCGGGGCGTCGATGATCGCGGGTTACTGCGGCGGTTCGGACCGGCTGGACCGGGCGATGTGCCGATTCGCCAGGGACTACGCCGATCAGACCGAACGCGACCACGCGGCGTTGCTGGCGGCGATCCGGGCCGGAGTGCTGCCCTGTGAGGAGGGGGTGTGAGACCCGCCGGACAGCAGCCCGGCCAGGTCGTCCCACGAACCCGCGCCGAGGTCCTTCTCGCTGATCGCGGTCACCGGCAGCGGCCAGCGGATATCGAGTGCGGGATCGTCGAAACGCACCGAGAGGTCCTGGCTCGGGTCGTGCTCGCGGTCGATCCGGTAGCAGATGTCCGTCTCCTCGGTGAGCGCCTGGAAGCCGTGCAGGAATCCGGGGGGCACGTAGAGATGGACGAACTGGGTGTCGTCCAGGGTCAGGCTCAGATGCTCGCCGAAGGTGGGCGAGTCCGGGCGGGCGTCGACGAGAACGTCGAACACCGCGCCGCGGGCGCAGCGGATCAGCTTGGCCTCGCCGCGGCCGCCGCGGCCGTGCAACCCGCGGATCGTCCCGTAGCGGGACCGGGACTGGCTGTCCTGCACGAACAGTTCCGGCCGCAGGCCGTGGTGACGGGCGACGGCGTTGTCGAAGGTGCGCGTGAAGAATCCGCGATCGTCATGATGCGGGGTGGGGATGAACACCAGCACCCCGGCGAGCGCCAACTCGGCCGTCTGCATTCCTCGGTACTCGGTCGGCGGGCCGAATTCGTTGTGAACGAGCGATGATCGGCGCATCTCAATAAGCCCCATTTCCGCGAACAAGGGTTCCCACGGTCTTCCAGAGGATGAGCAGGTCCATTGCCAGCGTCCAGTTCTCGACATAGCGAAGGTCGAGCCGGACCGCCTCCTCCCAGGACAGATCGCTGCGGCCGCTGACCTGCCACAGCCCGGTGAGGCCCGGTTTGACCAAGAGCTTGCGCTCGGCGGCGCGGGAATAGGTGGCCACCTCGTGGGGTAGCGGTGGCCGCGGCCCGACCAGTGACATGCTGCCGGTGAGCACATTGACCAGTTGCGGGAGCTCGTCCAGTGAGTATTTTCGCAGGACCGCCCCGACCCGGGTCACCCGCGGATCGTTCTTGAGCTTGAACAACGGGCCCGCACCCTCGTTGGTCGCCATCAGCTCGGCCTGGCGTGCCTCGGCGTCGACGACCATCGACCGGAACTTGAGCATCCGGAACGTCTTTCCGTGCCGGCCCACCCGGGTCTGGCGGAACAGCACCGGGCCACCGTCGAGTTTCACGACGGCGGCGATGGCGACCAGCACCGGGGCGACCAGCACCAGCAGCACGGCCGCGCCCACCCAGTCGATCGCGTTCTTGACCACCCGCGGTACCCCGGTGAAGACCGGCTCGGTCAGCCGGAGCAGGGGTAGCCCGTCCACCGGCGCCACATGCAACCGCGGGCCCGCGATCTCCATCAACCCGGGATCGACGACGAGGTCGGCGCCGACGCCTTCGATGTCCCACGCGAGCTGATGCAGCCGGCGACCGGACCAGCCCGGCGCGTCGCCGATGGCCACCACCCGGTGCTCGCCGCGGCGCACGATCTCGCTGACCGAGTCGAGGTCGCCCAGCACCGGGACGTCGAGCACCACGGGGGCACCGTCGGGACCGGTGCCGGTCGGCGTGCACACACCGGCCACGACCCAGCCGTTGTGCGAGTCGCGCCGGGTGCGCCGGATCAGGTTGCTGACCGACTCGATCGTGCCGACCGCCAGGGCGTAATGGGTGAACCGGCCGTCGGCGCGGTGCCGATGCAGCCAGCGGCGCAGCAGGTACCGGCCGATCACCGTCAGGACTCCGGCGAGCGGGATGAGCCCGAACACCCAGGGCCGCACGGAGGAGATCTCCAGGGCCAGCCCACCCAGGCCGACCACGACCGCGCTGGCGGTCAGGGCGTGGAGCACCCGGCTGAACTCGTCGGAGCCCTGGCCCAGCACCCGGGGATCCCACGCTCCGGTCACCCGCAGCGCGGCCACCGTGACCAGCCCGCTGACGACGCCGAGGCCCGGCGAGGTCGACCCACCGAAGTAGGGCACGTAGTTCCCCAGCCGCAACAGGTGCCCGACGAGCACCGCGATGGCGATGGCCAGCAGATCGTTGGCAACGACGAGGCGGGCGTACCGGATCTCCCAGCGCGGGCGGGTGACCGATGCCCCCGGCAGCCGCCCGAACTCCCACGTGGACCGGGACGCAGTCGCGGCCGGCCCCGGCGCGGACCGCGTATGCGCACCCGGCTCCGACCCGTCGGTCAACTCGACGTCTGAAGCCATGTCGCCCCTCATGCCTACGCGCGCTGCGCCGGTACCGAACCGCCCGGCGAGCGGACCCCCCGGATACCGCAGCTCGCGGGCCGCAACCAGGGGCGTCGCGAGAGGGCTCGCGGCCACGGCGGCGGGCGTTACACCGCCACCCTCGACCACCCCCGGACAGTCGTACCTGGACCGACGGCTGTAACGCGGTGGCAGAGCACGGCGAGTCCAGCCGTACCTGACCCGATCCCACCTGGCCGGAGGAGGTGATGACGCGGCGTGGAGGACGTGGTTCGGCTGTCCGTCGTCGGGCAGCTCGTCCGCCGGCGATGGCGGCTGCTCGCCGCGCTCGCCGGCCTTGGTGCGCTCGTGGGACTCGGGCTTTCGCTGCTGTTCTCGCCGGGTTACGAGGCGGCGAGCAGGGTCCTGCTGCAGGGGTCGCGGGACAAGCAGCAGGTGCTCAGCGAGGCTCAGGTCGCCATGAGCCTGGTCGTCCTGGACCGGACCGCGGCGGGGCTCGGCTGGGGGGACAGCGCCGCCGACCTGCAGCGTTCGGTCAGCGCCGCGGTGGTGGACGGCAACGTGATCGAGATCAGCGGGACGGCCAGGAACGCCGATCGGGCGCAGCAGCTCGTCGGCCGGGTGACCCAGGAGTACGTGACGTTCTCGACGCAGATCTCCGACAACGCCGCGGCCGCCGCGGCCGCCACGCTGCTGCAGCGGCGGGTCGCGGCCCAGCGCAAGGTCGACGAGACCACCGCACGGATCAACGAGCTCCAGGGTTCACCGGCGCTGGGGGCGGCCTCGGCGGAGGGTGCCACGGCCCGCGCCGAACTCGATCGGCTGCGCACCACCCTGGCCGAGGCTGCCGCCGACCTCGACGAGATCAAGAAGGGCGGCCAGCAGTCCGGCACGGCCAGGTCCGGCCCGTCCGGGATCACCGTGATCGGGCCCGCCGTCGTGCGCGGCGCGGCATCGCCGACGATGCCGCAGTTCATGCTCGGCGGCGCGCTCGTGTTCGGACTGGTCGGCCTGCTGGGCCTGCTCGTCGCGGTGCGGACGGACCGGCGGCTACGCGACGAGGAGGCGATCGCCACCGCGCTCGGTGCACCGGTCCTGACCACCGTGGACATCGCCGTGCCGCCCGGTGACCGGGCGCAGGACAGACCGGACGACGGGCGCCGCCTCAGCTGGAATCGGTTGCGCGACCTGTTGCGCGACGAGGTGGCGTGGACCGGAGCGCCGGGCGACGGAGCGGGAACCGATGCCCGGCTGCGCCGGTTGCTGGCCCGGCTGCGCGGGTCGGCGGACGCCGCGGCCGCGCTGCTCGTCCTCGTCCCCGACGACGATCCCGCCGCCCAGCACGCCGCGAGACGGTTGGTCGCGGTCGCCGACGGAACTCCGGTCCGTGTCGAGCGGGTCCTCGACATCGCCGGCCAGCCCACCCTCGCGGACTGCGCACCGGCCGATGCCGTCGTGGTGCTGGCGAGCGGTACGCGCACCGCGTGGGAGCTGGTGGCACTCGCCGGGGCCTGCCTCGACCTGGGTTGCCCCCTGGTCGGCGCGATCGTGGTGCGGCCGTGCCCTGCGGAGTCCGACGAGCGGGAGCCCCCCACGCGCTCCGGCACCTCGACGATGGCGGGGTCGGCATGACGACGACCACGACGACGGCCACCTCGACCCCGGAACCGCTGCTGGACCTGCAGCGTCTGGTGGCGGGGATTCGCTGGCGACGCAGGCTGTGGGCCGGCTGCGCGGTGGCCGGGCTGCTGCTCGGCGTCCTGTTCACCGTGGCGCTGCCGTCCCGGGTGACCGCTCAGGCCCGCGTCTATGTCGTCCACGAGAGCGAGGAGGTGGGCGATCCGAGCGTCCTCATGGACACCGACGTCGCGGTGTTCGAGACGAGCCGGATCGCGGCCGCGGCCATGCAGCGGTTGGGCACCACCGAGCCCATCCAGGACTTCCGGGACAGCTATTCCGGAGCTGCGGTGGCCCCGAACGTTCTCGGGATCACCGTCCGCGCGGCCGACAAGGCACAGGCACTCGCGAAGGCCTCGGCGCTGGCGGACTCGTTCATCGCCGACCACGTGCAGCGCATCGAGGACCGGGCCAAGGCGCAGGTCGCGGCGCTGACCGAGCAGGCTGCGCGCGCCGAGCGGGAGCTCGCCGAGCTCGACGCGGGGATCGCCGCGGCGGACCGGGCCGGCGACGCCGGGCAGGTCGCCGCGCTGGGGGCGCGCCGCGGGGCGATGTCGGGGCAGATCGAGGACGTCACCCAGCGCGCGGCCCTGGCCGGCATCGGCTCGCCGCAGGTTGCCGCCGGCACCCAGATCCTGGACGCCCCGCACGTGACGAGTCGGTCGCTGCCGGTCTCGGCGGGTCTGGCCGGCATCGTCGGTCTCGTGCTCGGGCTCGGTGTGGGGCTCGCCCTGGCCGCGGTCGCGACCGTCGTGCGGGACCGTCCGGTGTTGCGCCGCGACATCGCCGACCACCTCGGGGCCTCGGTCCTGGTGCAGCTGTCCGCCCCCACCCGTCGGCGGCTCTGGCGACGCAGGAGCCGCGCCGAGGTCGAGCGCGGACGGGTCGCGGCGACCCTCGCCCGGCTGGTCCGCGACTCGCCGGCGGGCGTGTCGCTGCTCGAGCTCGGCTGTCCGCAGGTCGCCGTACCGCTCGCGATCGACGTCGCCACGCTGCTCGTGCTCGAGCAGCCCGTGCTGGTCGTCGACGACCTGCCCGGCCGCCCCGTCGTCGAGTACGCGGCGACGTCGGAGAATCCGGTCGCGGTCCGGGACGGTGCCGACTACCCGGCGGATCGGCCGGAGCGGGGGACATCGGGCCGGTTCGTCCTCGGCGTCGGCACCGTCGGTTTCGGCGCGACATGGACGGACCTGCCGCGGCTGGGCCGCGAGACCCTGCTGGTGGTACGCGCCGGATACGCGGCCACCGAATGGCTGCACACCGTCGCCCGCCAGCTCGCGGACGCCGAGATCGTGATCATCGGCGTGGTGCTCGTGCACCCGGATCCGCGTGACCGGTCCGACGGCACCCTCTGGGACGGCCTGCACATGGCGCTGCGCGGGCGAGCCGCGCCGGGGCCCGGCGGGACGGCGGCGGCCGACCCGTCGCGCACCCAGGGGACAACCGTCGAAGCAAGTCCGCGCGGCGAACCGGCCCCGGCCGTGACCGCCGCCCCCGTCATCGACCTGGAGCTCAGATGAATGTCATCGTCTTCGGCCTCGGCTACGTCGGCTCGGTCACCGCAGCCTGCCTTGCGGCTCGCGGCCATCGCGTCGTCGGGGTCGACCCGGAGAAGATCAAGGTAGCGGCCCTGGGTTCCGGCAGACCGCCGGTGATCGAGCCGGGCCTCGCGGAACTGGTCGCGGAGGCCGTCGAGCGCACAGCGCTGAGTGCCGTGGAATCCGCCCACGACCGGATCGCCCACGCGGACGTCTCGATCGTCTGCGTCGGGACCCCGTCGGCCGCCAACGGCAGCACGGACCTGAACCAGCTGCGGCGGGTGATCGGCGAGATCGGTTCCGCGCTGGCCGGATCGGACCGCCCGCACACGGTGGTGATCCGTTCGACGGTGCCGCCGGGCACCGTCGACGGAACCGTGGTCCCGCTGCTGGAGGAGACGTCGGGGCGCCGGGTCGGCACCGGCCTGGAGGTCGCGATGTGCCCGGAGTTCCTGCGCGAGGGATCCAGCGTGGCCGACTTCTTCCACCCGCCGATGCTGGTGGTCGGGGGCTCGGCGGCGGCCGCGGCGACGGTCCGCGAGCTCTTCGGGTTCCTCGACTGTGCGGTGCATGCGGTCTCGCTGCGGTCTGCGGAGAGCATCAAGTTCGCCGGCAACGCCTTCCACGCGCTCAAGGTCGCGTTCACCAACGAGCTGGCCCGGCTGTACCGGATGCTCGATGTGGACTCCCGGCAGGTGATGGACGTCTTCGTGCAGGACCGGCAGCTCAACGTCTCGCCGGCCTATCTGCGCCCCGGTTTCGCGTTCGGCGGGTCGTGTCTGCCCAAGGACCTGCGCAGCCTGCTCTACCTCGCCCGGATGAACTGTGTGGACCTGCCGGTCCTGGACGCCGTGCTCGCCTCCAACGAGATGCTGGTGCGCGATGTCGCCGAGCGGGTCCTGAACGGGGTGGACGCCCACGGCGGACCGAGCCGCCGGGTGGCGCTGCTCGGGTTGTCGTTCAAACAGCAGACCGACGACCTGCGGGAGAGCCCGAACGTGGCGCTCGCCGAGATCCTCCTCGGCAAGGGCCTCGACGTGCGCATCCATGATCCGATCGTCAACCCCGCGCGGCTGTCCGGGACGAACCTGCGCTATGTGCAGCACCGGCTTCCGCATCTGCACCGGGTGCTCTACGACGATGTCGCCGAGGCGCTGGACGGGGCCGCGGTGGCGGTCGTCGGGTCCACCGGCGCCGACGTGGCGGCCGCCGTGGCCGCGGCCCGGCCGCCCCTGGTGCTCGATCTGGACGGACGGCTCGGTGCCGAGGTGGAGAGCTTGGCCGGCTACCAGGGCGTGGGCTGGTGAGGTTCCTGCGTCGCAGACCTGTCCGGCACGGCCGTCACGTCTGCATCGTCGTGCAGAACCTGCCGGTGCCGTTCGACCGGCGGGTCTGGCTGGAGTGCCAGGCGCTGCGCGGCGCGGGCTATGAGGTCTCGGTCGTCTGCCCACGGGGCCGGGGGGAACCCGCCCGGCAGGAGATCGACGGGGTGCGGCTGCTGCGGTATCGGGCGTTTCCGCCCATCACCCGACAGGTCATGTTCGTCGCCGAGTACGCCTGGTCGATCCTCGCGACCCTGGTACGGCTGGTGCAGGTGTGGCGGGATCGGCCGTTCGGCGTCGTGCAGGTGTGCAACCCGCCGGACGTGCTGTGCCTGGCGGTTCTGCCGTTCCAGGTCCTGTTCGGCGTCCGGCTCGTCTTCGACCAGCACGACCTGTGTCCGGAGCTGTACGAGTCCCGCTTCCCGGACGGGGCGCGGCTGCCGCATCGGGCGCTGCGCGCGGCCGAGTGGCTGACCTATCGGTGCTCGACGCAGGTCATCTCCACGAACGAGTCGTACCGGCGGGTCGCGATCGACCGCGGGGGCAAACGCCCGGACGAGGTGACGGTCGTGCGCAGCGGACCGGACCCGAACCGGATGCGTCGCGGCAGCCCCGACCCGGCGCTGCGCCGCGGGCGCGCGCACCTGCTGGTCTATCTCGGCGTGATGGGCCCGCAGGACGGCGTCGACATCACGCTGCGGGCGATGCGCCACATCGTCCATGTCCGCCAGCGGTCCGATGTGGCGCTGACCCTCATCGGGGACGGCGACGACGCGCCGCGGCTGCGGGCCCTCGCGACCGAGCTGGGGTTGGACGGCTGGGTCGAGTTCACCGGCCGCGCCCCCGACGAGCTGGTGGCCCGGCTGCTGTCCACCGCGGACATCGGCCTGTCGCCCGATCCGAAGAACCCGCTCAACGATGTGTCCACGATGAACAAGACGATGGAGTACCTGGCGTTCGAGCTGCCGGTCGTCGCGTTCGACCTGGTCGAGACGCGGGTCTCGGCAGCGGATGCGGCGGTCTACGCCGAGCCGAACCGGATCGACGACTACGCGGAGGCGATCCTGGCGTTGCTGGACGACGAGGTGCGCCGCAAGCAGATGGGCGCCCGCGGCCGGCACCGCGTCGAGACGGTGCTGGCCTGGGACACCCAGGTCCCCGCGTACGTGGGCGTCTACGACCGCCTGACGGGCCGGGGCTGAGGGGACCGGCGGCGATGTGCGGGATCGCAGGCACCTATCACTGGCTCGACGGCGGCGCGCTGACCGACCGGCTCACCGCGGCGCTCGCCCACCGCGGCCCGGACGCGAGCGGCCGCTACACCCATCGCGCGGGCGACAGTGAAGTCCATCTTGGACACCGACGGCTGTCGATCATCGATCTGTCCGAGACCGGGGCCCAGCCGATGGTCGCCGACGGTCTCGCGCTGACCTACAACGGCGAGCTCTACAACGCCCCGCAGCTGCGCGCCGAGCTGGTGGCCGCGGGGGTGCGGTTCCGAGGGTCGTCGGACACGGAGGTGCTGCTTCAGGCGTGGCGGCGCTGGGGCCCGGGATGTCTGCCGCGGCTGCGCGGGATGTTCGCCTTCGCGCTGTTCGACGAGCGCACCGGCGAGCTGGTGCTGGCGCGCGACCAGTTGGGCATCAAACCGCTGTTCGTCGCCCGCCGGGGCCGGGGGCTGGCCTTCGCATCCGAGCTCAAGGCGCTCGCGGACGGGCTCGGGACGACACTGGACATCGACGACGCGGCGCTGGTCGCCTCGCTGCTCTACTACTGGGTGCCCGAGGGTCGCTGCGTCTACCGCGGCGTGGAGAAGCTGCCGCCGGGGACATGGTTGTCCCTGCGGCCCGACGGGCGGGTCGAGCGGCGCCGCTACTGGTCGATCCGTGAGGTCGCGGAGCGGGCGGCGGCGCAGGGCCTCGGGGACACCGACCTGCACGCCGTCGTCGCCGAGTCGACGCGGCGGCATCTGCTCGCCGACGTCCCGGTCGGGATGTTCCTGTCCGGTGGGCTGGACTCCAGCTATCTCACCGCGCTCGCGGCGCGGCACCGGCCGGGTCTGCCCGCTTACACCATCGGGTTCCGGCCCCAGGACGCCCGGTTCGAGGCGATGCCCGACGACCTGCGCTACGCCCGCCGGGTCGCCCGCCGCTACGGCGTCGACCTGCGTGAGATCGAGATCGCGCCGGACGTCGGCGACCTGCTCGAACGGCTCACCTACCACCTCGATGAGCCGATCGGCGACCCCGCCGCGATCAACACGTTCCTCATCTGCTCGGCGGCCCGCGCCGCCGGGGTCACGGTGCTGCTGTCGGGGATGGGCGCCGACGAGCTGTTCGCCGGCTACCGCAAACACCGGGCCAACCTGCTCGCGCGGCGCTACCAGGCGCTTCCGCGGCCGGTGCGCCGCGGGCTGCGGGCGGGGGTGGACCGGCTACCGGTGGCGACGGCCCGGCGCGGCTACCGCTCGGTGCGTTTCGCCAAGCGGTTCCTGTCCTTCGCCGACCTGCCGGAGCAGGTGGCCTTCCGGCGCAGCTACACGATGTACGACCGGACGGAGCTGCTGGATCTGGTCAACCCCGACCTGGCCGGGGCGGTCGAGGACGTGCTCGCCGAGCACGCCGCGGTCTACGCCGACACCGCGCTCGACGACGTCGTCAACCGCATGTGCCTGGCCGACGCGCGGATGTTCCTGCCCGGCCTCAACCTCGCCTACACCGACCGCGCGAGCATGGCGGCCTCGACCGAGGTCCGGGTGCCGTTCGTCGACGTCGACGTGGTCGAGGCGGCGTTCCGCATCCCGGGCAACCGCAAGATCAGCGGACGGCAGGGCAAGGTCGCGCTCAAGCAGGCCGCCCTCGCCGTCCTGCCCCACGAGATCGTCTACCGGCCGAAGGGCCTGTTCAGCGCGCCGCTGCGGGCCTGGATGAGCCGCGACCTGGCGCCGCTGGTACATGCGGTGGCCAACGAAGGGGTGCTGGTGTCGTCCGGTTTCCTGCGCCGCGACGCGGTCGCGCGGCTCATCGACGAGGACGCGTCGGGCCGCGAGGACCGGTCCAAGCACCTCTGGCATCTCCTGACTCTCGAGTACTGGTACCGCGGCGCGACGGCCCGCGGTGTCCTGGCGGCATAGGTGGGCGAACGGTGAGACAGGTCGTACAGAACTATCGGACCGGCGAGCTGGCGCTGCTGGAGGTCCCGGCGCCGCGGTGCAAACCGGGGGGTGTGCTCGTCCGGACCCGGTACTCGTTGATCTCCACGGGTACCGAGATGATGAAGGTCTCCGAGGCCGAGATGGGGCTGCTGGCCAAGGCGCGGGCCCGGCCGGACCAGGTCGCGAAGGTGATGCAGAGCGTCGCCACGACCGGGGTGGTGGCCACCTATCGCAAGGCGATGAGCAAGCTCGACTCGTACACCCCGTTGGGCTACTCGCTGTGCGGGGTGGTGGAGCAGGTCGGCGAGGGGGTCGACGATGTGGCGGTGGGCGATCTCGTCGCCTGCGCCGGCAACGAGCACGCCCTGCACAGCGAGCTGAACTGGGTCCCCACCAACCTCTACGCGCGGGTCCCGGAGGGTGGGACCGCAGCGCACGCGGCGTTCGGCACGGTCGGTGCGATCGCGCTGCAGGGGGTCCGTCGCGGCGAGCCCCAGCTCGGTGACGTTGCGCTGGTCATCGGTCTCGGCCTGATCGGGCAGCTCGTCGTGCAGCTGCTGGCGGCCGCGGGCGTCCGGGTCGTCGGGGCCGACCCCGATCCGCAGCGCTGCGCGCTCGCCGAGCGGCTGGGCGCGCTGACCTGCGGGCATCCCGGCTCCGGTGTGGTCGACACCGCCGTCGCCGAGCTCACCGGTGGTCACGGCGTCGACCAGGTCTACCTGGCTGCGGGCGGGAGCAGCAACGAGCCGGTCGAGCTGGCCGCGCGGCTGGCCCGCGACCGCGGCCGCGTCGTGGACATCGGCAAATGCCGCCTCGACCTGCCGTGGAACGCCTACTACGGCAAGGAGCTCGACCTGCGGTTCTCGCGGTCCTACGGCCCGGGGCGCTACGACCCGGACTACGAGCTCGCGGGGCGCGACTACCCGTACGGCTACGTGCGCTGGACCGAGCGCCGCAACCTCGCCTGCGTGCTGGACCTGATCGCCCGCGGGCGGCTCGACATCGAGCCGTTGATCTCACATGTGGCGGACTTCGCGGACGCGGTGCAGACCTACCGGCAGCTCGGTTCGGGCGAACTGAAAGCGGTCGCGGTGCTCTTCCGGTATCCGGATCCGGGGCCCCGCCCGGCCCCGGCGCCCGGTGCGGACGGCAACGGCCAGGCCGCGTGGCAGCCGGATCGCCGGACCCGCCCCGCGACGCCCCGGGCGCCGGTGCCGGGCCGGGTGGGGCTCGGCTTCGTCGGGGCCGGCGCCTACGCCTCGTCGATGCTGCTGCCGCATCTGACGGAGCGAACCGACGTGGCGCTGCGCCACGTGGTCACGACCTCGGCGTTGTCGGCGGCCAACGCCCAGCGCTCCTTCGGCTTCACCACCGCCTCGACGGATCTCGACGCCATGCTGTCCGACCCCGCGATCCACGCCGTGTTCGTGGTGACCCGGCACAGCTCCCACGCCGAGCTGACCAGCCGGGCCCTGCGCGCGGGAAAGGCGGTGTTCGTGGAGAAGCCGCTCGCCCTCGACGAGGCGCAGCTGCGCCAGATCCTCGACGCCGTCGCCGAGTCGGGCAACGATCGCCTCCAGGTCGGGTTCAACCGCCGGTTCGCGCCGCTGCTGCGGCAGGCGCGGGAACGTCTCGGCAGGCGGATCGGGCCCGCCTCGGTGCGGTACCTGGTGAACGCGGGACAGCTGGATCCGGGGAGCTGGTACCGGCGCCGGGACAGCGAGGGCTCCCGGTTCGCCGGCGAAGGGGGGCATTTCATCGACACGATCAGCTGGCTGCTCGGGAGCGACCCGACCGAGGTCTTCGCCTGGGCCACCCGCGACCAGGGCGACCTGCAGGTCCTGTTGCGCTACCCGGACGGCTCCACCGCCACCCTCACGTACGCGACGTCGGGTGCCCCCACGTTCCCCAAGGAGACGATCGAGCTGCTGGGTGATGGAAAGGTGTTGCGGTTCAACGACTTCCTGAGCGCCACCGTCTACGGCAGGCGTCGCCGGCCGAGCCCGCGGCTACCCCGTGGACGGGACAAGGGCCAGCGCGCCCAGCTCGACGCCTTCCTGACCGCGGTCGGCTCCGGCGGACCGATGCCGATCGGGCTCGACTCGCTCGTCGCGACCACCCGCGCGACGTTGGCCGTGCACACCAGTCTGAGCACCGGCGGGCCGGTGCGGCTGGAGCCCGCGACGGCGGACGGGGCCGGTCCATGACCGATCTCGGCTGGTACCTGCGGCGGCTGTCGCGGATGGGGCCCCGCGAGATCGTGGGCCGGGTCGAGACGGCGGTCCGGGTCCAGCGGTGGCGCCGGATGCCGCCGACGCGGGGCGGCTCACCCGGGCCGGTGCCCCGCCGGTTCGCGGCTGTGCTGGCGCCCTCGGTCCTGGCCGCCGTTCCCGAGGCGGCCCGCGCGCGCCTGCTCGGCACGGCCGACCGGCTCATGGACGGGGACGCCGAGCTGCTCGGCCACCGGCGCGCCGACCTGGTCAGTCCGGACTGGTCGTTCGACCCGCGCACCGGACGGCGGGCCCCGGCGGACGCCTACGCGTTCGACATCTCCTACCGTGACGAGCAGGTGGTGGGCGACATCAAGCAGATCTGGGAGCTGTCCCGCCACCAGTACCTGACGGTGCTGGCCGCCGCGTTCGCGCTGACCGGTGACGAGCGCTACGCGACACGGGTGGCCGATCACCTCAAATCGTGGTGGGCGGCGCATCCGCCGATGCGGGGTGTGGCCTGGATCAGCGGGATCGAGCTGGGTATCCGGCTGCTGTCGTGGGTGTGGGTGCGCAGGCTGCTGGACGGCTGGCGCGGGGCGCCCGGCCTGTTCGAGGACAACCCCGAGGCGCTGGAGCAGATCTGGTTCCACCAGCGCTGGCTCGCGGCGTTTCCCAGCCGCGGCTCGTCGGCCAACAACCACATCATCGCCGAGTCGGCGGGGCTGCTCGCGGCGGCCTGTGCGTTCGGCTGGTTTCCCGAGTCGGCGAGCTGGCGGGTCGCGGCGGCGCGCTCGCTGGTGGACCACTTGGGCCGCAACACCTTCGGGTCCGGGCTCAATCGCGAACTGGCGACCGAGTACCACGGTCTGGTGTTGGAGCTGGGTCTCGCGGCGTTCGCCGAGGCCGACGCCGCGGGGATGCCGATGCCGGAGCGAGGGTGGACCGTCCTGGCTCGGATGACCGACGCGCTGGCGGCCGTCCTGGATGTGCGGGGCAGGCCGCCGCGCCAGGGCGACGGCGACGACGGGTACGGGCTGGTCCTGGACGGCGCGGGTACCGACCGGTGGGCCTCGCTGCTGGCCACCGGGGCGGCGGTGTTCGGCCGGGCGGACTGGTGGCCCGAGTCGCCCGTCGCGGATGTCCGCACCCCGCTGCTGATGGGCCTGCTGCGGCCACGCCCGCCGCGTACCGACCGGCCCGCGCGCCGCCCGTCTCATTTCGCCGACGCCGGGATGACCATCCTGCGGGTGCCGCGCAGCGACGGCGACGGCGAGATCTGGTGTCGCTGCGACGGCGGGCCGCACGGTTTCGGGTCGATCGCGGCCCACGCGCACGCCGACGCGCTGTCGGTGGAGGTCCGCCAGGACGGCGTCGACGTGCTCGCCGATCCCGGCTGCTACTGCTATCACGGCCAGCCGCAGTGGCGGGCCTTTTTCCGTTCCACGTTGGGGCACAACACGATCGAACTCGACGGTGCCGACCAGTCCCGGTCCGGCGGACCGTTCCTGTGGACCCGCCACGCCCGCAGCCGGGTGCTCGCGGTCGATCTCGACGAGAGCGGGGTGTCCCGCTGGGGCGCCGAGCACGAGGGCTACCGCCGGCCCGGTCGCCGGGTCGTGCACCGCCGGTGGGTCGAGCTCGACGCCGCCACCCGAACCCTGCGCGTGTCCGACGAGCTCCACACCCGGCGACGGCATCGCTGCCGGCTGGTCTATCACCTCGGGCCGCGGGTGGCGGCGGAGCTCGACGGGGCGCGGGCACGGTTGTCGTGGACGCACCGAGGGGTTGACCACGCCGCCGTCCTCGACCTGCCCCCGGAGCTGGTGTGGAGCAGGCATCGCGGCGAGCTGGACCCACCACTGGGCTGGTACTCGGCGGGGTTCGGGCGTAAGGAGCCCGCGGTGACGCTGGTCGGCAGCGGCCGGGTGGGGCCGCACGGCCCGGTGCTGCGGACCCTGCTGCGCCTCGGCCCCGACGCCCCGGTCGGTCGGTCACGGTGAGCCAGCTGACGCCGGGGCGCGGGCTCGCGCTCGTACCGGCGCTGATGCTGGCCCTCGGACTGGCCGCCTGCTCGACGCCGCCCCCGGCGCCGCAGCCGCCGCCCAGGGCCGCGGTCTGCGACCGGATGCCGCCCGGCCCCGCGTCGCCGCCGCAGGGCGCGATCGTCGTGGATCCGGGGATCGAGGGCGATCTGGTGGCCAAGACCAGGGCCAACCCGCCGGGGACGACGTTCTGGCTCGCCCCGGGGACCCACCTGCTGGGCGGCGACCAGTTCAGCCAGGTCGCGCCCAAGGACCGCGACGTGTATCTCGGCGCACCGGGCGCGATCATCGACGGCCGCGGACTCAACCGTTACGCCTTCGTCGGCGAGGCCCGCGACGTGACGATCCGGTTCCTGACGGTCCGCGGCTTCGTGCCGCCGCAGGACCAGGGGGTGGTCAACCATGACTCCGGCGACGGCTGGGTGATCGAGCACAACACCGTCTCCGACAACCGGGGCGCCGGGCTGATGGCGGGCGCCCACCAGCAGGTCCGGGGAAACTGCCTGCGCGACAACGGTCAGTATGGGCTCAACGCCTTCCAGCCCGGGAACGGGATCGTCGGACTCGTCGTCGAGGGAAACGAGATCACCGGGAACAACACCGAGGACTGGGAGACCCGCAACCCGGGCTGCGGGTGCACCGGGGGTGCGAAGTTCTGGTCGGTCAACGGCGCGGACATCCGGTCGAACTGGATCCACGACAACCGCGGGCCGGGGCTGTGGGCCGACACCAACAACAACGACTTCCTGATCGAGGACAACCTCATCGAGAACAACGACGGACCCGCCGTCTTCTACGAAACCAGCTACAACCTCATCCTGCGCAACAACCTGCTGCGCCGCAACACGCTGGTCGAGGGCCGGGAGGTGGCGCGAAGTGGTGATCATTTCCCGATCGGCACCGTGTACCTGAGCGAGTCCGGCGGCGAGCCGCGGGTGCCCGCCCGCACCGACAAGATCGAGATCACGGGGAACCGGTTCGAGGAGAACTGGTCGGGGATCACCGCATGGGAGAACGCCGACCGCTTCTGCAACAGCCCCGCCAACACGTCCACCGACAGCTGCACGTTGCTGGTGCCGGACACGGCGCGGTGCACCCAGCCCGGGATCGCCACCCAGCCGCTCTACAGCGACTGCCGGTGGCGGACCCAGCGGGTCGAGATCCACGACAACACCTTCGGTTTCGACCCGGCGGTGGCCGGCTGCCTGCCGGGCTTCGGCGGCCGGATGGCCGTCCTGTCCAACTACGGCACCTATCCGGACTGGTCTCCGTACCGGGCCGAGGTCGTCCAGGACGCGATCGTGCACGACCAGCAGATCACGTGGCGGGACAACCGCTACGTCGGGCCGTGGACGTTCGTGCTGGGCAGCGTCGACCACTCGGTCGGTGTCGTCGAATGGCAGGCCGATCCGTATCGGCAGGACCAGGGGAGCACGTTCACCACGGACGAGACGGTGCAGCCGTGTTGACCGGGCCGGACCGGGCGGGGCAGGTCCGCATCGCGAGTGCGCGCCCGCCGCGGCTGCTCGGCGTGATCTGGGCGCTGCTGCTCCTGGACACCTTGGGCTACACCGCGGTCGACCTGATCATCCCGTTCCCGCGCCAGCTCGCCCAGGTGATCACGATGGCCGCGCTGGGGCTCGCGTTCGGCCTGGCCGTGACGCTCAATCCGCGGGGCCTGGTGCGGCCCAATGCCTACCTGCTGCTGGTCAGCCTGCTGACGATCGTCGCGCTGGCCTCCAGCCTGCTGCTGACCGCGGGACTCGGGGCGCTACTGCGGTGCGCGCGGCTGGTCCTGTTCGTCGCGACCCTGTGGCTGACGACGGCGTGGTGGCGCGGCGACCTGTACGTCGCCCGGTTGCATCTGCGCACCGTCTGCGTGGTGCTCCTGACGGTCCTCGCCGGCCTGGTCATCTCACCGGGCTCGGCGTTCTCCGGCCCCAACGGCAGGTTGGTCGGCGCGATCTGGCCGATCCAGCCACCCCAGGTCGGGATGTACGCCGCCACGGCCATCGGACTGGCCGTCCTGCTCCGGCTCACCCGGAACATCGACTGGCGCAGCACCGTCGTCATCACGGTGCCCGCGACCGTCCTGCTGCTGCTGAGCCACACCCGGACCGCGCTGCTGGGACTGCTGGTCGCGTTGGGCGTGGCCGGTCTCACCCTCGCCCTGACCTACGGCAGGGTCCGGCGGGCGATCGGCACGGCCGCCGCGCTCGCCGTGGTGGGCGCCGGGTTGTTCAGCGAGAGCATCATGGTGTGGCTGCAACGTGGCCAGGACGCCGAGGAGCTGGCCAACCTCACCGGACGGCAGAAGGTGTGGGACCTGCTGCTGGGCGCCGACCGCAGCCTGGGCGAGGAGATCATGGGCGTGGGCCTGACCGACAAGTCGTTCGCCGGGCTGCCCATCGACAACACGTGGCTGGCCGTCTACCACGAGCAGGGACTGCTCGGTGTCGGGCTGGTGGCCGCGATCATGGTCGGCCTGCTCGCCATCGCGGCGCTTCGCCCGCCGTCCGCGCAGCGGGCCTGCGCCGTGTTCCTCGTCGGATACTGCATCATCGCCTCCTATACGGAGGTCACCCTCGGCGACGCGTCCCCCTACGTGCTGAACCTCGCCGTGGCGGCCGCGCTGCTGGTTGCCCCGGGACCCGCCGCCGTGGCGCCGGGCGGGCTCTCGCGAAAGGCCCTGGGATGACCGCGCGGCGGCGGCTGCACGTGCTCGTCGTGCACAACCGGTACCGCTCGGCGCAGCCCAGCGGGGAGGACCGGGTGGTCGACCAGGAGGTGGCGCTGCTCGCCGAGGCCGGGCACCGGGTCAGCCGATTCGAGCGGCGCAGCGATGACATCGCGGGCATGTCGCTGCCGCAGAAGGCCGCGGTTCCGCTGCGCGTGCCGTGGAACCCGGCGGTCCGCGCCGAGCTGGCCGCGCTGCTGCGGCGCCAGCGACCGGACGTCGTCCATATTCACAGCACGTTTCCGCTGCTCAGCCCGTCGGTGGTGGCGGCGTGCGGGGACGCGCGGGTGCCCGCCGTGGCCACCCTGCACAACTACCAGATGGTGTGCCCGACCGGCACGCTCTACCGCGCCGGGCGGATCTGCACCGACTGCTGCGCCGGTGCGCTGCCCCTGCCCGCGGTCCGGCACGGCTGTTACCGCGGCTCGCGGCTGGCGACGATCCCGCTGGCGGTGAGCCTGGCGGCCAACCGCCGTCGCTGGTGGACGGGCGTCGAGCGGTTCTTCTGCATCTCCGCCGCGCAGCGCCGGATCCTCGTCGGGGCCGGGGCACCCGCGCACCGGCTGAGGGTCAAGCACAACTTCGTCCCCGACCCAGGCACGCGCCGCCGCGGATCCGGCGACGGGCTGCTCTACCTCGGGCGGCTCGCCGAGGAGAAGGGCGTGCGGTTGTTGATGACGGCCTGGGACCAGGTGCGGGCGCGCGGCGGGCTCGGTCAGCCGCTGCTGCTGGCGGGCGCCGGGCCACTGCACGACGAGCTGGCGTCCTGGGCGAGCGGCCGCGACGACGTGCGCTACCTCGGCCCCCGGACGAGAGCCGAATGCGCCGGGCTCGTCGCGGGTGCCGCGGCGGTGGTGGCGCCGTCGGTATGGCCGGAGGCATTCGGGCTGGTGGTCGGGGAGGCGATGGCGGCGGCGGTGCCGGTCGTGGCCGCCGACCACGGTGCGTTCGTCGAGCTCGTCGAGGACGAGGTGACGGGTCTGCGGCACCGCCCCGGCGATGCGGCTTCGCTCGCCGACTGCCTGGGCCGGATCGTGGCGGACCCCGCCCGCAACGCGGCGCTGGGCGCGGCCGGGCGGCGCCGCTACGAGCGCGACCTCACCCCGCAGATCGGGCTGGACCGCCTGCTCGCCGGGTACACGGCGGCGATCGCCCAGAGCGCGACCGCGCAACCTGCTAGCGGTGGATCTCCCGGCGGTGGCCGACGTCGGTCACGCTGACCGCCGGCACCGGGCTTGGCCACGCGTCGAGCCTGGCGAGCTTGCGACAGCCGGGTGAACGCGAAGGTACGACTCGGCGTTGACGTATGAGCCGGGGTGACGGCAGCCGCGGAGGCCCGCTTACAGACCCAGGCGGATCAGCCCGTTCTCGACGGCGTAGGAGGCGAGGGCGGCACGGTTGGCGAGGCCGGTCTTCAGGAGAAGGTGCTCGACGTGGCGGCCGATCGTGCGCGGGCTGATTCCCAATGAGGTCCCGATCGCACGGTTGGGTAGGCCCCGGGCCACGAGTGTGAGCACGTCCAACTCGCGGTCGGTGAGGCCACACGGCAGTGGCTCGTGCCGAAGCATGAGCAGGGCACGAGGCCCATCGACGTGGTTGTCGCCGCCTAGGCGCACCAGGTGCGCACGCTCCCAGGTGGCGTCGCTATGGCGGGCGCAGTAGCCGCGCGTCGAGGACTGCCGCTGCTGGAGAAAGGCCCGGGTCACCGCGAGCGCGGCGGCGGAGGGCGGCCCGGTCTGTTCCGTGGCGTCCGACGTGGCGGCCGCGGCCCCCGTGCCGTCGACAATATATGCGGCGGCGCCGTCGCCGATCAGGCTGGCGAGCAAGGCCGGGGTGCGGCCGGAATCCACCAGCTGACCCAGGGTAGGAGCCACCAGTTCCAACCCCCGCCGGGCCGCCTGATCCGCGGCGCGAGCCTCGGCGAAGCTCATGGTCATCAGTCCGGTCACGCATCCGCGATCCCCACCGGAGCGAAGCACGAGCGTGACGCCCTCGCGGTAACCCGCGCCGTCAAGGAATTCGCGATAGACGGGCGTCCGGTAGAAGTCAGGCCCGAAGTCGCGCATCCGCATCGGGCGCCGGCATCGTCGGGCGACGTCGTAGCTGAAGCAGGACAGGTATCCCGAATTCAGGAAGGTGAGCAGCGACGGTGCGTAACCCTCGTTGGCCAGTGGCCGGTGCCGACCGGTGAGCGGGTCCCGTACCGCGATCATGGCGGCGTCGAACGAGGCGATCCGCCGCAGCGGGGCGAGGACGCTGCCCGGCTCCTCGGCGCCGCGCACCGCGCCGGCGACGATCGAGCCGACCTCCGCGATCGCTGTGATGTGCGAGGTCTTCATCCACACCTCCTTGTAGTGGACCGAGGCGCAGCGATCGGCCCGAGGCGGTTTCGAGACTCGCATCGGTTGGGGCTGTGGTCAATCGAGTGCCGGGCTGCGACCCGTTTGCCGTGTGTCATTTGACCGATGCCGACGGCCGCGCCGATTGGCTAACTTCCCACACCGCACCACCCGCCGGGGTGGCCTGCTGACAAAGGAGCGGCATGGACTACACGGACTCTGACCTCTGCTATATCACCGCGACCGAGGCGATCGCTGGGTTCAAGGACCGGACCGTCTCCCCGGTCGAACTGATGCAGGCCGTGGTCAAACGCGCGGAGCAGGTCAATGGCCGGTTGAACTGTCTGACCTACGACTACTTCGAGCGCGCACTCGACCAAGCACGCCAGGCCGAGGCGGTGTACGCGCGCGACCCCGGAGCGGCTCGTCCGCTGGAGGGCGTGCCATGTGCGATCAAGGATTGGCATTCGGTCGCCGGTGAGATCACGACGTACGGCTCCAAGGCATTCCGGGACTTCCGGCCGGAGCGCTCCGCGCCGACCGTCGAGCGACTGCTCGATGCCGGTGCGATCATGCACTGCCGGACCACCACGCCCGAACAGGCTCATGCGGGCGTGACCAAGAGCCCGCTGTGGGGAATCACCCGCAACCCTTGGAACCCGGAGTTCAGTCCGGGCGGCTCATCTGGCGGCGCGGGCGCCGCGCTTGCGGCCGGGATGACGACCGTCGCCGACGGCACCGATGGCGGCGGCTCAATCCGGATCCCGGCCTCGGCCAACGGGGTGTTCGGCTACAAGCCCCCCTTCGGGCGCAATCCGACCGACCGGGAACATCCGAGCGAGACGGTGCTCCACTACGGTCCGCTTACTCGCAGCGTCGCTGACGCGGGACTCATGCAGAACGTCATGTCCGGCCAGCACCCCGCGGACATCCACTCGCTGCGGGACACGGTGTCCATCCCGGCGAGCTTCGACGGTATTGCGGGGCGACGCATCGCACTGTCGATGGACCTCGGCTACTTCGAGATCTCCGAGGAGGTCCAGGAAAACACCCGGCGGGCCGCCGCGGTGTTCGAAGGTCTCGGCTGCACGGTCGACGAGGTCGAACTTGGCTGGGACTACAGCGTCCTGGACGCGTGGCTTACCAACTGGGAAAGCCTGTTCTGGGCGCTTGCTGGGGACCAGCTGCCGCGGTGGCGATTCGAGATGGACCCGTTTGTCGTGAAACTCATCGAGCGTGGGTCCGGGCATTCAGTGAAGCGTTTCTACGAGGTCAACCGGGTCCGGTACGAGACGTATCAGAAGATCGGGCGCATCTTCGAGAGCTACGACCTGCTGATCTGCCCCACCCTCGCCGTGCCGTCCGTGCCGGCGGATCACGACAATGAGGACAACATGTTCGAGATCAACGGTAAGCCCGTCTACCCGTATCTCGGCTGGGCGTTGACGTATCCGTTCAACCTGCTCAGCCCGCTTCCGGTCGCGTCGATTCCGACAGGGTTCTCGCCCACGAGCGGTGTGCCCACGGGCCTGCAGATTGTCGGTCACGCCTATGACGACCTGTCCGTGTTCGCCGCGGCGGCTGCCTACGAGGCCGCCAACCCGTGGAGCCAGCATCGGCCCGCGCTGTAGGTCGCGTGCGGGCTTCCCGCGCATTATGGAGCCAGAGTGCGGTCAGGGGTGTCACCTCGACGGCGTTCTGGCTCCATAACGTCGTAGAGGCCGGTCCCTCCCGCGCGGTGTGGAGCCAGGGTGTGCCGCTGGCCGTGCCCGGGTCAGGCGAACCGGCGGAAGACCGGTTTCACCGGCCGCCCGGCCAGCCACGGCGTCGGGTCCCCCGCATCGAGTGCCGCGCGGTAGACCTCGCAGGCCTTCGCGACCACCTCGACCGTGCGGTCGATGTCGTCCTCGGTGAGCGCGCTGCTGACCACGAACGACGGGGCCAGGATCCCCCCGCAGATGAGCTGGCGCATGAACAGCGTGCGATAGGGCTGCGACGGCTGGTGGTTCTCGTCGAGGGTGGCGAACACGAGGTTGCTCGCGCGGCCGCGGACGAGGACATGGTCGCCGACACCCGCATCGGCCGCGACCTGGCGCACCCCCGCGGCCAACCGGTCGCCGAGCCGGTGCAGCCGCTCGGTGATGCCCTCCTCGACGTAGGTCTGCTGCACCGCCATCGCGGCCGCCAGCGCATGCGTCTCGGCCCCGTGCGTGGTGGAGAGCAGGAACACCCGCTCGTCGGCGTGGCGCAGCCCGCCGCGCTCCATCAGCTCGCGCCGGCCGGCCAGCGCCGCCACCGCGAACCCGTTGCCCAGCGCCTTGCCGAACGTCGACAGGTCGGGGACCACCCCGTAAAGACCCTGCGCACCGGCCTCCGACCAGCGGAAACCGGTGATCATTTCGTCGAAGACGAGCAGGCAGCCGTGCCGGTGCGCGAGGTCGCGCAGCCCCTCCAGGTAGCCGGGCGGCGGCTCCTGCGCGGCCGCGGGCTCGAGCACCAGACAGGCGATCCGACCGGCGTGCTGGGTGAGTACCGCCTCGGTGGCGGCGAGGTCGCCGTACGGGAAGCGGACGGTGAGCTCGGCGATCTGCTCGGGGATGCCGGCCGACATCGCGGTCGTCGCGATGAACCAGTCGTCGGTGGAGAAGAACGGCTGGTCGCGACAGATGGCGACCATTGTCCGGCCGGTGACGGCCCGGGCCAGCCGTACGGCGGCCGTCGTCACGTCCGAGCCGTTCTTGGCGAACTTCACCATGTCCGCGGTGGGGACGGTCTCCAGGAAACGCCGGGCCGCCGCGATCTCCACGACGCTCGGGCGGACGAAGTTGGCGCCGCGGTCGAGTTCGCGGCGAACGGCCTCGAGCACCCGGGGATGAGCGTGTCCCAGGCTCACCGAACGCAGGCCCGATCCGTATTCGATGTACTCGTTCCCGTCCACGTCCCAGACATGGCCACCGCGCCCGTGCGAAATGATCGGGGCCAGCGATTCGGGGTACTGGTCGTCACCCTTGGCGTAGGTGTGGGCGCCGCCCGGGACCATCGTGTGCAGCAGCGTGTTCTGCTCGGTCGAGATCGGCAGGGAAAGGTCGGTGCGGGTCATGTCAGCCTTTGTGGGAAATGGGATGGTTTCGGATCTGCCGGGACAGTGCGGCGAACTGTTCCTGGATATGTTGGGTGTGCTCCAGATTCGTCTTGGACAGCACGTCGGTCAGTTTTTCGCGGTGGCCCTCGAGTTCGCGGAACTGATTGACTAGTCGGGCCACCTCGAATGATCTGACGGATTGACAGAAATCCCCCAGGCCCATCCGGGCCATGAGGACGTCGTTCTTCGCGGCATAGCCGATCGAAATCGTCGGCTTCGACATTCGCAGCGCGCACAGGACGTTGTGGTATCGCGTCGCGACCACATAATCGACCGAGCGGAACTGCGTCATCAGATCGGTCAGCGAGAACACCGGCTCGGCGAGGACCCGGGACGGGTCGAGATCCGGTCGGTAGGCCCGCAGGTCGGCGACGATCTCGGCGGCCACCGCGGCGTCGGCCCCGTCGCCGGTGACCAGTCTGATCGAACGGCCGTCGTCGATGAGCCACCGGGCGAAGCGCTTCACCTTCGCCAGGTACTCGGCATGGATCTCGTCGGCTCGGTCACGGTCCGCGTTCGCGCCGCGGTAGTCCATCACCCCGATGCCCACCGCGCCCGTCGTGGGACGGTCCGTGGCGGAGTCGGGCACCGGGAGCGCGAAGGCGAGATCGGGATACACCTCGTCGGCCGACGTGTCGACGCCCATCGTCCGCAGGTTGTCGCGGGACAGGGTGTCGCGGTAGGACCGGTAGTGCGCAAGCCGGGCCGCCGAGGTGACCACGACCCGCAGCGACCGCTGCGTGATGACCGAGGACCCCACGCTGACCAGGGCGATCTTCGTACCGAAGAGCCTGCCGGACGCGCAGAGCAGCAGCAGGGCGTAGGGGAACCCCCACGGCCGCAGCGGGAGCGTCGCCTCGAGGACGCCCATACCCGGCACGATCACGATGTCGAACCGGCGGACCCAGGCCGCGGTGCGGAACGCGTCGAGTCCCTTGCCCACGACCTTCAGGACCGCCGCGGTGATCCCCGTCGCCGCGGGGGCGACGGTGTCGTACCAGTGCAACGCTGTGGCGGGGATGCCCCACCGCGCCGAGAAGCGCTCCGGCCCCGCGCACAGACCGCCGAGGACCGCGTCCGGGTGCTCCTCGCGAAGGTAGCCGAGCACCGCCTCCAGCGAGCCGTCGTTGCCGATGTTCCCCGAGCCCAGCAGGCCGAACAGGCCGATCCGGAGCGGCCGGTCGCGCGGCCCGGCCCGCGTCGTCCGGTGTCCGCCGCGCACCCTCATCGGTCGCCGGCCTCGCCGGCGGACACCAGCGAGCCGACCGGACGGGGCAGCGCCCGGCTCGCCAGCCACGACGCGAGGTCGCGGTAGCACCGCCTGCGATCCGCGCTCGAGAGCGGAGCGCGGCGGATCGCCGCGATGAACCCCCACACGTACTCGGCGAGCAAACGCACCTCCGGGTGCCGCAACCGGTTCGCGCGGCGCGGATCCATGTTGGCACATCGTGCCCGCTTCGTCGGACATGCCCGCTCTGCCCGGTCCGGGTGGTCGCGGCGGAAGTACAGAAGTTCGGGGACCTGGTGGAAGGGACCGAGCAGGGCCAGCTCGGCGACGATGGTCCGGTCGGAGTGGTGGTAGCTGCCGTTGAGCGGAGTCCGGCGGAGGACGTCCGTGCGGATGACGCCGTAGAAGTCGTCGCCGCCGGGGGCGAACAGCAGGCTGCGGAACCGCTCCGGCGGATGCGGGGAGTCGGTGGCCATCGTGTAGTCGAAGACATCGATGATCTCGCCCGCGCTGTCGATGGTCCCCTGCCCCGCGTGGCTGAGGACCACCTCGGGATGTGCATCGAGCGCCTCGACGCAGCGCAGCAGCAGGTCGGGGGCGTACAGGTCGTCGTGCGACGCCCATTTGAACAGCTCGCCCCGGGCCTGGTGGACGAGGAAGTTGTGGTTCGGGCAGGCGCCGATGTTGCGGGACTGGCGGAAGACCCGGATGCGCTCGTCCCGCGCCCGGTACTGCTGGCAGATCTCCATGGTCGCGTCGGTCGAGGCGTTGTCGGAGATGAGCAGCTCGAAGTCGGGGTAGCTCTGCTTCAGCAGGGCATCGAGCGCCTCGGGCAGGTACTGGGCACCGTTGTAGACGGGAAGACCGATGGTGAGTCTGGGGGCGGAGGTCATGGTGCCGGAGTCCCTTCGTTCTCGACGGATGGCGACTGCGCCGACACAGTCGTCGCGGTGCGCTCGGCGATGCCGGCGCGAAGCTGGAACCACCACACCGTGGCGCCGAACGCGGTTCCGAGGGCGACCCCCCAGGCCGAGCCCAGCGCTCCGGCCACCGCGGCGCCGGCCAGCCCGCCGATGACGTAACCGGCCGAGGCGAGCAGCTGGGCCCGCAGGCTGCGCCGAGCGGCGCCCAGCGCCCGTAACCCGGCCGCCGCCCCGGTGAAGAAGCTGGCGTTCATGACCGCCAACGTCGCGGGCAGGATCAGCGCCGACGCCGGCAGCCAGAGCGCGTGAAGGAGGTGCTCGCCGATCTCGTCGGGCAGCAGGAGGAGCAGCCCGAGGCCCCACAACAGCGCGGCGACGGCCTGGGCGCCACCGAGCAGCAGGCAGAACGCCGAGAGCCGGTGTGGCGAGCGCTGCAGCACCCGGGCGGCCTCCGGCACCGCGACCTGGCTCAGCCCCATGAGAACCGTGAGGAACGGGCCGAGCAGCAGTTCGGCGCCGCGTACGGTGCCGACCGCGGCGAGCCCGGCGATCGCGCCCAGCCCGTACATGCGCAGTTGCGCGGCCCCGCTGCTGCTGACGTTCTCGATCATGTAGCGCAGGCCGAGGTCCCGCTGCTCGCGCAGCCAGCCGCGCACCGCGCCGACGCTGGGCAGCAGGCGCAGCTGCAGACAGCCGAACCCGGCCGCGACGGCCGCGGACAGGCCCCACGCCAGCATGAAGCCCACGATGCTCGCGGACTCGGCCACGACGAACATCGCGGGAACGAGGGCCGCGGCCCGGACGAGGTCGTTGGTCATCGCCCGGCGGGGCTGCCCCGCGGCGAAGAACGCGAACCGCCAGCAGTCTTGCAGAGCCACGGCCGGCAGCGCGAGGCCCAGCCCGACGAATGCGGCACCGATGGGGCCGCCGACGACGAGTCCGATCCCGGCGCAGCCAACGCCGGTGACCAGGCCGAGGACCAGGGCCGTCCCGGAGGAACGGGACACCGCCGCGCGCCAGCGCCCGGCCGCCACCGCGCTGAACCGCACGACCAGCGGATCGGTGGCCAGGCCGCGGGACAGGTTCAGGACCACCCCGTACGTCACCCAGGCCAGGCTGAACGCCCCGAACTCGGCCAACCCCAGGGAGCGGGCGACGACGATCCCGACGGCGAAGTTGGTCAGGCTGGACACCGCCTGGTCGGCCATGCCCCAACTGAGCCTTCGTGCTGCGGCCCGCACCGTTTTCGACAGGGCCGGCGCCATCACCGTCATCGCTGGCCCCCATGCCGTGTTTCTGCCACCGCCAGGTACGGTCAGGTTCCCTGGTCGCCGGCACCGGATTCGGCCCGCGGCCGTCGGTGCTCAGGGAAGGACTCGCCCGCGTCCGGTGCGTCGTTACCTTGCCGAGTCGGTGGGCACGTTCCGCGAGCCGGTAACGCTTTGGTCCCGCGTTCCGAGTACCTCGATCCGGCCAGTCCCGTGAGAGTCCCTCAAGGTGGTGCAGCATGATCAGTGGTGCGTCGGTCGGCCTGATCCGGTGCCGGTTCTGTCGGTCGGACGACGGATCGGTGGTCGCCGATCTCGGGACCCAGCCGGGTTGCGAGTTCTTCCCGCGGCTCGCCGACCCGGGGCCGGACCCGGTGTTTCCGCTGCGGCTGTGGCTGTGCGCCGGCTGTGGGCTCGCCCAGCTTGCCGACGACATGGCAGTGCCGGAGGACCCGCAGGGCGTCCAGCCCGAGGCGCTCACCCGGCAGGCGGCCGACGCCGTCGCCCGGCTGGCCGCGTCGGGGATCCTGCCCTCAGCGGGGACGGTGGCCGAGTTTCCCAGCCCGCACGGTGGTACCTGGCTTTCCCTGCTGACCTCGCGCGGCCTGGTACCCGCGTCCGCGGGCGAGCCCGCCGACGTCGTCCTCGACTGCTGTTTCGGCCTCATGCACGCCGAGGACCAGGAGGCCGCGTTCCGCGAGCGGGCCGCGCGCACCCGTCCCGGTGGGCTGCTGCTCGTCCAGTTCCACTCGCTGGCGGCGATTCTGCAGCGCACCGAATGGAACGCGATCCGCCATGGCCACTACGCGTACTACTCGGTTCCCGCGATGCGCACCATGCTCGCGGGTGTCGGCCTGACCGCGTTCGCCGCGTTCTGGTTCCCGCTCTACGGCGGGACCGTGCTCATCGCGGCGCGCCACGGCGCCGCAGCCGAGGCGGACCTCGCGGCGTTGACCGAGCGCGAGATCGGCTGCGGGGTGCTCGACCCGGTCGCGATGAAGGCGTTCCAGGAGGCCGCCCGGTCCGACGGGGAGCGGCTGGCCGGCTGGCTGGCGGACGAGCGCAGCCACGGCAGGCGGGTCTACGGCTACGGCGCCGCGTCGCGTTCGGTGGGGCTGCTGCACAGCGCGAGGGCCGGCCGGGACCTGCTCTGCGGCGTGGCCGATGTGTCCGCGGCCAAGCAGGGCAGCCGGATGCCGGGCACGGACATCCCGGTGATCGGGACCGACGATCTGGTCACCGCCGAGCCGGAGTCGGTGCTGCTGTTCGTGCCGGACCTGCTCGACGAGGTCCGGGCCGCGCTCCCGGAGATCGAGGCGAACGGCGGGCGGTGGGTCCTCGCGGACGAGGTCGTCGGTCAGGCGGCCCATGGCGGTGGCGACGGCCTGAGCGCTTGACCGCGGGAGACCGTCGAAGCCGGCCGCACCGCCCGGTGGCTCATCCGGGACGTGAGCGGTCGCCGCACTCGTTCGGTGGGCGTGGCCGGCGCGCCCTCTGCCCCCGCGGTCCCGTCTTGACCACCACTCCTCGATTCGATTAGGTGAGGCTAACTTTAGCCTGCCCGGAGGAGTGTCGATGCGTCCAGCCCGGTGCCGGTCCGTTCCGGTCGCGATGGTCGTCGCCGTCTGCTCGCTGATGGTGGTGGCCTGCACCGGCCGCGCCCCCGGCCTCGGGTCCGAACCCGCTGCGACCGACGGGGCCGGCCCCTTTCCCGTCACGATCACCCACGCCTACGGGGCGACCACGATTCCGGCCATGCCGCAGCGGATCGTGGCGCTGGGCTACGGTGATGTCGCCGTGGCCAACGCCGTGGATGCGCCGATCGTCGGAGCCGTGCGCAACGACAGCGGCGGCCCGAACCTGCCCTACCTCCGCACGCCGCTGTCGGAGGAGGTCCTCGGCATCCCGGCCGACATCGGCGGCGGTGTGAACGTCGAGAAGGTCGCCTCGTACCGGCCGGACCTGATCCTGGGCGTGTCCGCGCCCATGGTCGACGACCGGGCGACCTACGAGCGGCTCTCCCGGATCGCACCCGTCGTCGTCTACGAGAAGTCGCTGTACGGCTCGTCCATGCACGATGACGCCCGTCAGATCGGCCGGGCGATCGGCGAGAGCGAGAAGGTGGAGGCCTTGATCGCCGCCTCCGATGCGACGGTCGCGGCGCTGCGTGCCGAGCTTCCGGCCCTCACCGAGCGCACCTACCTCTATGGCCAGGCCCGTGGCGAGGTCCTGCCGATGGTCGTCGGCGAGCAGAACGCCTCCACCGTGTTCATGCGCTCGCTCGGCCTGAGGATCCCGGACAACTTCCGGGACGCGCCCGCGTCGGCCGCGCTCGCGCCCGGCACCGTCGGCGTCAGCTACGAGCAGGTCGGCCGACTCGACAGCGCCGACGTACTGTTCATGACCTTCGCCGGCGAGGGCGACCGCACCACCTTCGAGAGCAACCCGCTGGTACGCCGGCTGCGTCCCGTCCGCGAGGGCACCTATCTGCCGCTGACCCTCGATCAGGCCGTGGCGCTGCAGGCGCCGAACGTCGTCGCCGTCGGCTGGCTGCTCGACCAGTTGCGGCCGGCTCTGCAGCAGGTGGCACGTCCGCGCCGGTGATCATCGGGAGGCATCGGTGGGGCTTCGGAGCCACCTCCATCGTGCGGCGAACCGGTCGACCAGCAGCGCCGTCGCCGGCACGACCGCCAGCGCCACCGCGAACCCGCCGACCGTGTCGGTGGGGTAGTGGGCGTCCAGGACGATCTGTGCCACCGCCATCACCGCGCCGGCGGCCCCGGCCCCGCCCAGCACGAGCAGCAGGCCGACCGCTCGCCCACTCCGGACCAGGCTCGCGACCAGCAGCATGCCGACGAGGGCGAGCGCGGTCACCGTCGCGGTGTGTCCGCTGGGATAAGCCAGGTGACCGCCGTGGATCGTGCGCCCGACCACCGGTTTGAGGGTGGTGGTGGCGACGCCGGTCAGGGCCGGGCCGACGAGGGCGACCACGGCCAGCGCCCGGCGGCGCAGCGCAAGGCAGAGCGCCGCGAGCGCCGCCACCAGGAGGGCGGCCACCACCGGCTCACCGAACAGGTCGAGGACCAGCGCGCCGGGCCGTGCCCGCCCGAACAGGTTCCACACCCCGGCCCGCAGCCGTTGGTCGAGCGGACCGGCGGTGGCGGTGCCCGCGTAGTGGACGGCGAGCACGGTGACCACGATCCCGGCCAGCCCGGCAAGAATCGCCATCGGCCTGCGCATCGGGACGGGCAGCACCGGTGGCGGAGGCGGGTCGCGCCGCTCGGGCATGGGGGACATCGGGTCTCGGAGTCGGCCGGGTTGCGGCCGCGGATCGGTTCAGACCTGGGCGCCCGCGGCGATCTCGGCGATCGTGATCTGCAGCGGGTCGGGACGCTCACGGGTGGTCCACACCATCCACGGGCTGCGGCCCGCACGGTAGGCGGCCTCCAACGCCGTCCGTTCCTTGACCGTGTCGGCCGGCTGCCAGAACCCGCGGTAGCGGTAGGCGAGCATCCGGCCCGCCGCCGCGAGCGGCCGGCATGCGTCGGTGATCAGGTCGCCGTCCTGCGGAAGGTGGTCGAAGATCTCGGGGCGGAGCACGAAGTAGCCGCCGTTCTCCCACAACGGCAGCTCCTGCACGCTGGTGATCTCCGAGATCCGGTCGTCGTCGGTCAGCTGCACGCAGTGGAACGCCGACTGGGGCGGCACCGCGAGCAGCGAGCCGACGGCGTCGCTGCGCTTGAACTCGTCGATCATGTCGTTGAGCGGCGCGTCGGTGAGGACGTCGGCGTAGTTGGCCAGGAACATCTCCTCACCCTCGACCAGCGCGCGCACCCGGCGCAGCCGTTCCCCGATCGGGGAGTCGAGCCCGGTGTGCATGAAGGTGATCGTCCAGTCCTGGATGTCGCTGCTGAGCAGTTGGACCTCGCCGCCGCGCAGCACGAAGTCGTTGGACGCCGTCTCGGAGTAGCCGAGGAAGAAGTCCTTGATGTGACGGGCGCCGTAGCCGAGACAGAGGATGAAGTCGGTATGCCCGAAATGCGCGTAATAACGCATCACATGCCAGATCAGCGGGCGCGGTCCGACGTAGGTCATCGGCTTGGGAACGTCGGACACCCCGTCGCGCATCCGCATTCCGTAACCACCGCAGAACAGAACCACCTTCATGCGCCGCTCTCCTCGCCGAGGGATGTTCCGTCCCTTGTCTCGGTGTGGCCGGTCCCGCCGTTACCGAACGGATCCGCAGGCCAGCGGACCTGATGGCCACGCGCGGCGGCGCGTCGGCTAGGTTCACGGCCGTGAGCGTGGTGGAGACGGTGCTGATCTTCGTGGTGACGCCGCTCGTCGTGTGCCTGGTCATCGCCCTGATGGTCGCCGCGCCGCGACTGGCACGTAGGCCGCGGTACCGGGTGGGTCAGCCCTGGACGTATGGTCCGGTGTTCTGGACGGCCAATCCGGAGGGCGCCGGGCTGACGCCCGCGCGCGACGAGGACACCGGCGACGGCGAGCAGGGAGGTGCCCGTGGCAGTTGGTGAGCACACCGCTTCCGGCGCGGCCATCGACACCGCACAGCGGGACCTTCCGGTGGGTGCCGCGGTCACCGCGTCCGGCCGGGTTTCGGCCGCCGAGGTCTTCCGCGAGCCGTCGCGCGCGGACCAGCCGTTCAGCCCGGTCCAGCTCAGCAGGCTGGACGAGGCCCTCACCCTGGCCAGCCGGGAGACGGGCCTGCGGTTCAGCGTCTACCTCGGAGATCTCGGTCCGCGCCCGTCCGAGCGGGTCACCGAGCTGCACGGCGTGCTCGAGGGTGCCCGCGAGGCGGTGCTGGTGGCGGTGAGCCCGGGACAGCGCCTCGTGGAGGTGCGCACCGGCGAGGAGGCGCGGCTGCGGCTGCCCGATCGCGGCGCCAAGCTCGCCGTGATGAGCATGGTGGCCTCGTTCCGGGAGGGCGACCTCGTCGGTGGGCTGCTCAGCGGCCTGCGCATGCTGGCAGACCAGGCGGGTGGGCGACCGCGGGTGCGCTGACCCCGCCGGTGGTCACGAACTGACGACCGGTTCGGTGCCGCGGGGGATTCCTGGGGTGCGGACACAGTCCCATACTGGTCGGTAAGCGGCTTTCGGCCGCTGTGCGACGAAGGGCAGGACCGGTATGGGTGATCCGCCAGTGGAGCCGTGCCGCCGCGCGCGGCGCGACAGGCAGGACCGGCCTGGAGGCGTGAGCCCGTCCGTTCTGACTCCGCCGACCGGGTTCCCGCTGCAGTGGGACGCAGCGCCTCCGATCCCTCCTGGACGCCCGGCGTTCGAGGAACCCGCCGTCGCGCCACCGCCGGCCGCACCGCCCGCCGCGGTGGCGGTGGACCGGACGAGCTGTCTGTGTGGGCACTCCGCCGAGATGCATGAGCACCTGCGTCGCGGCAGCGACTGCGGGGCCTGCGGTCCGGATGTCTGCTCGGCCTACCGGCCTCGGGGCGGACGCGTGCGACGGTTGCTGCGTGCGCTGGGGCGGGCCTGCCACTGACGCCGTCCCTCGCCGACCCGGGCGGCGAGGGAGCGGCAGCCCGGCGGGATCCTGCGGATCAGGATCCGTCCGGTCCGCCCGGCGGTGACGAGCGGTCGAACTCCCGCGCGGCCAGCGCCCGGACGATCCCGGCCCGCCCCTCCGAGACCAGCCTGCGCAGGGCGGGCGGATGCGAGTCGTCGGCCAGCCAGGCGTCGGCGGCCGCGACGGTCAGCGGGTCCACCGCCCAGGACGGGAAGAGACCGAGCACCACCGGCTGCGCCCGCTCGGAGGTCCGCCGCGCCCAGACATCGGCCACCTCGGCGAAGTAGCGCTCGACGTAGGGGGTCAGCAGGTCACGCTGGGCCGGATGGCTGAACCCGGCGATGATCGCCTCGTTGACCGCGTTGGGTAGCTCGTCGTCGTGGACGGCGCGGTCCCACGCCCTGGCCTTCGCCTCGGCGGTGGGCAGCAGCGCGTGGGCCCGCTCGGCCTGCCGTTGCCCGGTCGAGGTCGCGTCGCGCTCCAGCTCCGAGTCGATGCGGGCCGCATCCGCCTTTCCGTGCGCGACCAGCGCCTGCAACAGCCGCCAGCGCAGGTCGGTGTCGACGGTGAGCCCGTGCGGGACGTCGAGATCGGAGAGCCAGCCGGCCATCCGGTCCAGCGTCGCCTCGTCCAGCACGCTGGCGGCCAGCGCGTTGACCACGCTGAGCTGGGCGTCCGACCCGGGCTTTGCGGTGTCGAGCCGGCTCAGCAGCGCATCGACCAGCATCGGCCAGCCCCGCTCGGCGGCCCACGCCGTCTCGGCGTAGGACCCGAGCGCGGTCTGGGTCTGCTGCAGCAGCCGCTGAACCACGCCGATCTCGGTCTCGGCGCCGAAGCCGCCCGCGACCAGCGCCGTGAAGTCGCGGGCCTTGAGCTCGGCCTCCCTGGTCATCTCCCAGGCGGCCGACCAACACAGGGTGCGCGGCAGCGGATCGGCGATATCGCCGATCCGGTCCACGAGCACGGCCAGCGAGTCGGGGTCCAGTCGAAGCGCGCAGTAGGTGAGGTCGTCGTCGTTGACCAGGATCAGCCGGCCGCGGGGTACTCCGGCCAACTCGGGCACCTCGGTGCGCTCGCCGCTCACGTCGACCTCGACCCGATGGGTGCGCACGAGCTGGCCGCCCTCGTCGTCGTAGATCCCGACCGCGATGCGGTGCGTGCGCAGCTCCCCGGCGCCGGGCCGGGCGCCACCCTGGACGACCTCGAACCGGGTGAACCGGCCATCGTGGTCGACCTCGAAGGACGGGCGCAGCATGTTCAGCCCGGTCGTCTTGAGCCACTGCGTGCCCCAGTCCGACAGATCCCGGCCCGAGGCGCGCTCGAGCGCACCGAGCAGGTCGTCGAACGTCGCGTTGGCCCAGGCATGCGCCGAGAAGTAGCTGCGCAGCCCGGCAAGGAACGGCTCGAGCCCGACGTAGGCGACGAGCTGCTTGAGCACCGACGCGCCTTTGGCGTAGGTGATCCCGTCGAAGTTCACCTCCACGGCCTGCAGATCCGGGATGTCGGCGGCGATCGGATGCGTCGAGGGCAGCTGGTCCTGCCGGTAGGCCCAGCTCTTCTCGACGTTCGCGAAGGTCGTCCACGCGTTCTCGTACTCGGTGGCCTCGGCCTGGCAGAGCACGGACGCCCAGGTGGCGAAGGACTCGTTGAGCCACAGGTCGTCCCACCAGCGCATGGTGACCAGGTCGCCGAACCACATGTGCGCCATCTCGTGCAGCACGGTCTCGGCGCGGCGCTCGTAGAGGAACCGGGTGACCCGGCTGCGGAAGACGTAGTCCTCCAGGAACGTCACCGCGCCGGCGTTCTCCATCGCGCCCGCGTTGAACTCGGGCACGAAGAGCTGGTCGTACTTGCCGAACGGGTAGCGGACGCCGAAATGACGGTGGTAGAAGTCGAAGCCCTGCTTGGTCTCGGTGAACAGGCGCTCGGCGTCCATGTGCTCGGCCAGCGAGGCGCGGCAGTAGATCCCGAGCGGGATCCCGTCGTGCTCGTCCCGCCATTCGGCGTAGGGCCCGGCGACCAGCGCCACCAGATAGGTGGACATCGGCTCGCTGGTCGCGAAGTGGTGGACGAGCGCGCCCCCGGGGCCCTCCTCGGTCCGTTCGACGGCGGCGTTCGACACCACCTTCCAGCCGACGGGTGCGGTGACGGTGAGCCGGAACCGGGCCTTGAGATCGGGCTGGTCGAAGCAGGCGAACATCCGCTTGGCGTCGGCCGTCTCGAACTGGCTGTAGAGGTAGACCTCGCCGTCGACCGGGTCGACGAACCGGTGCAACCCCTCGCCGGTGTTCATGTACCGGCCGGTAGCGACGACCGTCAGCTCGTTGTCGGCGGCGAGGCCGGGCAGGGCGATGCCGTCGTCCTCCCGGTAGCCGGAGACATCCAGCTCGCGCCCGTTGAGCGTGGCCGCGGTGACCTCGGCGGCAACCAGGTCGATCCAGCTGTCGGCGCCCGGTTCACGACTGCGGAACCGCAGCGTCGTCGTGGTCGCGAAGGTGCTGTCGCCGGGGGAACCCGCGCCGTCGGTGAGATCGAGGACTATCGCGTAGTCAGCGACTTCCAGGAGGGCGGCACGACGCTCGGCCTCGGTTCGGGTCAGGTTGGGCGGGGCCATGTCCTTCTCGGCTCTCCTCGATCTCTCACCGCGCTGCGGGTCGACCAGCACGCAGACCGCCGATCCAACCATGAGCCGGGCCGGTGCGTCGCCTGCACGGCGGCCCGGTGGGCCCGCGGAGGGCGCGGGAACACGGGCCGGGTCGGAGGTGTTGACCGCTGCGGGGAAGCGCCCGGCCGCCGGGCACCGAGATTGTTCAGGAACGGAGTCACCGTGAGTAGCGCCGAGACACCATCCGCCCAGGTCGACGTGTGGTTCGACCCACTGTGTCCGTGGGCGTGGCTCACCTCGCGCTGGATTCTTGAGGTACAGCAGGTCCGCGACATCGAGGTGCGGTTCCATGTCATGAGCCTTGCCGTGCTCAACCAGGGACGCGACCTTCCGGAGAACTACCAGCGGCTGATGGACAAGTCCTGGGGCCCCGTGCGGGTCTGTATCGCCGCCGCGCAACAGCGCGGCCCGGAGATCCTCGGGCCGCTCTACACCGCGCTCGGGACCCGGATCCACAACGGCGGCAACAAGGACTTCGACATCGTGATCAAGGAGGCGCTGGCCGAGCTGGACCTCCCGGCCGGACTGGCCGAGGCCGCCTCGTCCACCGAGTTCGACGAGCAGCTCGTGGCGAGCCACCGCCGCGGGATGGACCCGGTCGGTCTGGACGTGGGGACACCGACGGTCCACGTCGACGGGGTCGCCTTCTTCGGTCCGGTGATCTCCAAGGTGCCTCGTGGGGAGGAGGCGGGCAGGCTCTTCGACGGCGCCCGGTTGCTCGCCGAGTACCCGCACTTCTTCGAGCTCAAGCGGACCCGCACCGAGGACCCGATCTTCGACTGAACGATCGTCGCCTGGTTGCGGCGGGCGGCTCCCCGGAGAGCCGCCCGCCGGTCAGCGAGATCAGTAACGCGAGATCAACGCGTCGCGCAGCACGCCGGTCTCCAACTCCATCTCCTTCACCCGGTGCTTCACCAGGTCACCGATACTCACCATGCCGACGAGCGCGCCGTGCTGGACGACCGGCAGGTGCCGGTGCCTGCCCCGGGTCATCTGGGCCATCGCGGAGACGATCGACTCATCGGGCGTGGTGGTCACGACGTGGTGCGTCATCACCTCGTCGATCTTCATGTCCAGCAGCGCGGCACCGTACTTGCCGAGGCCACGCATGATGTCGCGTTCCGAGATGATCCCGCAGATCTTGCGATCCTGGTCGCAGGAGACAAGTGCGCCGATGCCGAGCCTGTTGAGCCGGTCGACGGCTTCGCTGACCGTGGTCCACGGCACCGCCGTGTGAACGACCCGGCCCTTGGTGTTGAGGATATCCGCGATCTTCATATCGGTGCTTCCTCCGTTCCGCGACGACCCCGCCGCAAATCGTGCGGCATCCCGAGTAAACGCGGGATGTCAAGGTATTACTCGTCACACTTGTGATGTCCCGTTGAGCCAGATTGCGGCATTTGGTGCGCCGAACGGCTCCCCCGTCCGGGGGGAGGCCGGTGTGGTCGTGCGGCGGTGTGCGATCGCAACCACCGGCCTCGAACACGCCCGGCGGCCGCCCGGTCATTGCGACCGTGCGGCGTGCGCTCCCCGCGATCGGATCGAAACTGCTGGTGGCCGTCGGTGGCCGTGGTGCTGTTCGGTGTCGCCGTCCTCGCGCTGCTGACCCCGCGCGTGGGGCTGCCGGTTCGCACCGTGGCCGGTGTCGGGGCGCCGAGCTGCGGCGACGCCTGCCCAGGACCGTCGGCGCGCCCGGCGTCACACTCGTTCGAGACCCGGCTGGTCGCCGCAGCGGACGAGGCGTCGCCGCGCTGGCGCGATGTCCGCCGTGCCGCCTACTGGGCTCTTCTCGGCGGCGCGGCCACCGTGTCCGATGCCGGTGGCTTGGGCAATCTCCGGTCGCTGCTGGAGTCGCGGCCCTACCAGCGAGCCGTATCCGATCAGCGGGTTCTCACCGGCGACGTCGGTACCGGAGCCGAGCAGATCGTCGCCGCGGTCGCCGACGACGGGTCGTACCTGATCGCTTACACGGCCGCGGGCCTCGACGTCGAGATCGATCTCGACGCGCTGTCCGGTGACCGGGTCCGGCCGTGGTGGTACGACCCCCGGACGGGCGACGCCATGGAGCTCTCGGTGCTGCCGAGCCAGGGCCGGGCGCTGTTCCGCACCCCCGGTGGCGCCGGACAGGACTGGGTGCTGGTGCTCGACGACGTCGAGGCCGGGTTCGGGCGGCCCGGTGCCGCGGCCGTCCGGGACGATCCGGACCCGGCCGCCCGGCCCCCGTCTCCTGCGTCCCCGTCTCCTGCGTCCCCGTCTCCGGTGCCCCCGTCTCCGGCGCCCCCGTCGCGGCCGATCGCCCCGCCGTCCCCGTCGGCTGACCCACCGGTGCCGTCCTCCGCCCCGCCGAAACCTCAGGTCCCCGCCGCGCCGCCCCCGGCGCCACCGCCCGCCGCGCCGCCCCCGGCGCCGGATGAAGCGGTGTGGGATCGGCTCGCCCAGTGTGAGTCGAGCGGCAACTGGGCGATCAACACCGGCAACGGCTACTACGGCGGCCTGCAGTTCAACGACGCCACCTGGCGGGACTACGGCGGCACCGCCTATGCCCCGCGCGCCGACCAGGCCACCCGCGAGCAGCAGATCGCGGTGGCGCGGAAGGTGCGCGATGACCGGGGCGGCTACGGCTCCTGGCCCGCCTGTTCCCGCAAGCTGGGGCTGCCGCAATGATGGCTGGGTACACCTAGCCCGCAAGCACCGCCCGGGCTTCGGCGGGGCGGGGGCTGCCGCGGATGCGGTCGCGGTGCATCATGTGGGCGGTGCCACGCCGGGGTGGACAACACACGGTCATCGAGGGATGGCGGATGCCGCGGCCGGGGACACCTGTTCGAGGGATAGGATCACAAGGCCCGGTGGGCCGCGTCAGTCCCCGCGATCCTACGTTGGAGTTCTATGAGCCCGACCGACTCCGATGCCCCTCGCATCGGGAATCGCTACCGGCTCGACGAGCGCATCGGCGCTGGAGCGATGGGCGCTGTCTGGCGGGGGACCGATGAGCTGCTCAACCGCACCGTCGCGATCAAGGAGCTGATCGCGGCCACCTCACCCGGCACCTCGGGCGGCGAGGCCCTGGAGGAGGCCCGTCAGCGCATTCTGCGCGAGGGTCGGATCGGTGCCCGCCTGCAGCACCCGCACGTGATCAGCATGTTCGACGTCGTGGTGCACGACGACCGGCCGTGGCTGGTCATGGAGTACCTGCCCTCGCGGTCGCTGGCCGCGGTGCTGGCCGAGAAGGGCCCCCTGCCGCCGCTCGAGGTCGCCGCCGTCGGCCGGCAGGTCGCCGACGGCCTCGTCGCCGCACATTCCGCGGGCGTCGTCCACCGTGACATCAAGCCGGGCAACGTGCTCATCGCCGAGGACGGACGGGCGAAGATCACCGACTTCGGGGTGTCCCGGGCCGTCGACGACGTTCAGCTCACCCGCACCGGCATGATCGCCGGGACTCCCGCCTTCCTGGCGCCCGAGGTCGCCCGCGGTCAGCAGCCCACGTCGGCCTCGGACATCTTTGCGCTCGGCGCCACGCTCTACGCGTCCGTGGAGGGTGAGCCGCCGTTCGGGCTCGATGACAATGCGTACGCGTTGCTGCACAAGGTCGCCACCGGTGCGGTGCGTCCGCCGACGGAGGCCGGTCCGCTGACGGCGCTGCTCATGCGGCTGCTGGCGAGCGATCCGGAGAGCAGGCCGACCGCCGCTCAGGCCCGCGACGTGCTCGCCGCCGTCGCGGCCAGCCGCCTCCCGACCGGCCCGGCGGTCGAGGGCGACCCCGAGTCCCCGGCCGAGCCCGGTCCGGCGATACCCGTTCCCGCGCAGCTGAACGCGCGGACGCTGACCGAGATCGAGGTTCCCGCCGCGGCGTTCACCGGACCGCCGCCGAACCCAGCAGGCGCTCCCGCGGCTCCGAACCGAGCCGACCGCAGGCGACGGCTGCGGATCCCGGTGCTGATCGGCTCGCTGGTGCTGCTGGTCATCGCCACGGGTGTGGTCATCGGCATCCTGCGTTCGTCGGATGGGGTGGCCGCCAGCGAGGTCCCGCCGCTCGCCGGCCCGCCGTCGGCGACCTCCGCCGCGCCCGCCACCGGCGCCGGAGCGCCGACCCGCGCGCCGACGACCGGCCCGACCCTCCCGCTGACGACGACGCCATCGCCCGCGGTCACCACCGAGCCGTCCGGCCAGGTCGCTCCCGGTGACGCCGTGGCGTTCGTGCAGCGTTACTACGGGCTGTTGCCCGCCAACGTCGATCAGGCGTTCGCGCTGCTCGGTCCTGGCGCGCAGGCGCAGTCCGGCGGTATCGAGGGCTTCCGCCGCTTCTACGACCAGCTCAGTGCGGTGGCCGTCGAGTCGGCGCGATCGACCGGGGCCAACGCGGTGCAGGCAACGATCGTGTTCACCCGCAGGGATGGCGTGACGACCCGCGAGCCCTACCGGTTCATCGTCGGCACGGGCTCCGAGGGAAACCAGCTCATCCAGTCCTTCAGCCGCACCTGACCCGCGAGTCGGGGTATTTCCGCGCGCGAGTCGGGGTATTTCCGTGACCGAGTCGCATCCTCATGCCTCGCGCTGGCCCAGCCAGCCCGTGAGCAGCTCGGCCAGCTCGGATCGAGCCCCGGCCGGTTGGGTGAAGTAGTGGTCACCGGCCAGCAGCTCGAGGGGCTCGCCTGCGGCGAGTTCGTCGAGGATGCCGCGCGTGTTGCTCTCGTAGACCCCGGCGTCGCCGCGGGCGTGCACCCGGTCGGTGATGCGCTGGTTGCGGGCCCGCTGGGCGGCCGGGTAGCGGCGCTGGAACTCCACCGGGAACGGGGGCCCGTTGGCTGGGTCGAACGGGTCGAGCGACAGCGGATCGGACTCGTCGCTCACCGAGGGATCCATCGTGATGGCTGGGTACATCTAGCGAAGCGCGCGCGGACGGCTCGCCCGGGCAGGGGGCGAGAGCTCAGCTGTGCAGCAGCTGCGCCGCCTCGCCGACCATCGCGCGCAACCGCGCGCCGATGACCCGCTGGTCCTCGTCGGACATCCGGCTGGCCGGGACGGCGACGTTGAACGCGATCCGCGCGGGGGAACGGCGGAACGGGAACGCGACCGCCACCGAGGACACACCGCGCTCGCTCTCCTCGGCGCTCGTGGCGTAACCACGCTCGCGCACGCCCTCCAGTTGCCGTTCGAGCTCATCGCGGCTGCGGATGCTGTTGTCGGTGAGGCCCTCCAGCTCCTGGTCCGGGTAGAGCGCGTGCAGTTCCTCGATCGACAGCTGCGCGAGCAGCGCCTTGCCGGTCGAGGTGGAGCTCGCGGGCATCGACCGGCCGAGCCGCGACGCGACGCGGACGGCCTGCGGGCTCTCGATCGCGTCGATGAACCGCACCGTGGCGCCGTCGAGCAGTCCAAGGTGGACGGTCTCGCGTAGCTCGGTGTTGAGCCGCTCGAGATAGGGGCGCAGCACGCCGCGGAAGTCGAAGCGCTGCAAGATCGCGAATGCGACGCCGGTCAAAGCGGTGCCCGGGCCGTAGGCCTTCGTCCGCTCGTTCTGCCGGACGAACCCCCGGTAGGTCAGCATGGCCAGCAGTCGGTGCGCGGTCGACGACGCCACCCCGAGGTACTCGCTCACCTCGGTCAGCCGCAACTCGGAACGCTCGCCCAGCAGCAGCAGGACCTTCAGCGCGTTGTCCACCGACTCGATGGGATACTGCGGCACCCGGACACCCGCCGGTGCACCGACCACCGCATCGGCTCTCTTCACAGCAGAAGCCTAACGCGGGCGGTCGGGGCGCACCCTCAGGCCGTGCGGAAGCCGATCCCGCGCATGTTGTCGCTGACCCACCGCACCACCTCACGCACGAGCGCCGCGCGGTTGGTGGCACCGCGCACCTCATGGCCCTCGTCGTCGAACACCAGGAAGCCGGGAAGGCGCCGAGCCCTCGCTCGTCACGAGCAACGTCCTCCCGCCGCTGGTGAACGCCACCGCGGTGAGGACGTCGCCGGACGGCTCCGGCAGCGGCCCGCCCGTCGGTCCGCAGATCGATCAGCTCGAGGCTCCGCGCGCCGCGGCCGCCCACCCGGACAACGACCCGTCCACCGACACCTCCAGGGCATGCCGGGTGCGGTCGGCGGAACGGAGACGGGCCGTCGGCCCGCAGCAGAGAATCCTGTAGGGGGGCGCCCGGGTCAGCGGGGCCAGCGCACGCCGGGGAACGGGGAACGGCGCTGCGCCTCGGCGGCGTCCAGCGCACCGGTGGCGACCGCGGCGTGGAGCGCGGCGACCCGTTCGAGCGCGTCGCGCTGGTCCGCCACCTCGGACGGGGTCATCGGCTCCCCGTGCCCGGGGACGACCACGCCCGGACCGAGCGCCAGCAGCGCCGCCACGGTGGCCGGCCAGTCCTGCGGAAACGCGTCGCCGAAGTCGGGTGGCGCGCCCTGCTCGACGAGGTCGCCCGCGAAGACGACACCCTGGTCGGGGACGTGCGCGACGACGTCGTGGTCGGTGTGTCCGCGACCGAGGTGACGCAGCTGCACGGTGCGCCCGCCCAGGTCGACGAGCGCGACCGGATCGACCGTACCGTCGGGTTCGACCGGGACGGTCGCGGCGAGTGCCTCGGCGGTCTCGGGGGCGCGGCGGCGGTAGTGCGCGACCCATTCGGCGCGCTGGGTGTCGGCGGTGACGCGCAGCGCGGCGGCGCATCCCGGATGTGCATGCACCGGGCACGGCAGGAAAGCCGCGGTGCCGAAGCAGTGGTCGAAATGCGCATGGGTGATCGCGACGACGATCGGCAACCTGGTCACCGCCCGGACCGCGGCGGCGAGCTCAGCGCCCTGCCGCTCGTCGCCACGGGTGTCGATGACCAGTGCGCGCTCGGTGCCCAGCACGAGCCCGGTGGTGAGGTCCAGCTCGGCGTACCTGCGGGCCAGCACACCGTCGGCCACCTCGCACCAGCGGGCCCGTCCGTCGCGCCTGCCGTTCTCAGACCACGACACGCATCCTCCGACCGCGCTCGTCGATCTCCGCCCCGAGGATCTCCGCGACGCCCCGCGCCCAGCGCGCCGCCGACCAGGCGCACGCTAGCGCGTCCAGACAGTCGTCGAGGCGCGCCCCGACCGGCAGGTCGGCCAGTGCGACCGCGGGATCGACCCACCGGGCCAGTGCGGCGATGCGCTGCCCGGCCCCGCGGGCGGTCCGCTTCGGCGCGAATCCGATCTCCGGGGCGAGAGCGCGCAGCGAGAGCTCCGGATGCACCTCGATCAGCCCGTCCGGCAGTGGTTCGACCCGGTCCCAGTCCCGGATCTTGGGGCCGATGTGGAAGGTCTGCAGGCTGATCGCGCGCCCGGTCAGCTCGCGGGCGACGGCGCAGGCGTCGGCGAAGCAGGCCGCGTCGAGCACGGGCCGGGGCGGCGCGGGGAACACCGACGACCGCAGGCGGCCCAGCCGCGCGGCCGCGTGCTCGTCACAGGCGCGGCGGGTGCGGCCGGACGGCAGTCCGAGGGGGATGTCGACACCGACCGCCGCGCAGCCGGATGTCGCGGCCACCACCGCGGCCGCGTCCGGAAGCACCGCCCAGGTCACCACGTCGCCCCGCGGGCGCGAGCGCACCGTGGCCACCACCCAGCCGCCGGGGACCCCGTCGACACCCGCCACCGCGCGCATGGTGCAGGATCATCGCCTGTGCGCGTCTATCTCGGCAGTGACCACGCTGGTTTCGAGCTCAAGGCCCGGCTGGTCGAGCATCTGAACGGGCTCGGCTTCGAGGCGATCGACGTCGGGGCTCATGTCTTCGACCCGGATGACGACTACCCGCCGTTCTGCATCGAGGCCGCCCGCCGGGTCGTCGAGGATGCCGGCAGCCTCGGCGTCGTCATCGGCGGGTCGGGCAACGGCGAGCAGATCGCGGCGAACAAGGTCCGCGGCTGCCGGGCCGCGCTGGCGTGGAGCACCGAGACCGCCCGCCTGGCCCGCGAACACAACAATGCGCAGGTGATCGGCGTCGGGGCCCGGATGCACACCTTCGAGGAGGCCGCTGCCATCGTCGAGGCGTTCCTGCGCACGCCGTTCTCCGCCGAGCCCCGCCACCAGCGCCGGATCGACCTGCTGGCCGACTACGAGCGCACGGGGACGTACCCGGCGGTGCCCGACCCGGCCTGACGCCGTGCCGGAGGGCCACACCCTGCACCGGCTCGCGCGGCTGCACCGACGGCGATTCGGCCGGGCGCCGGTGCGGGTCAGCAGCCCACAGGGCCGGTTCGCACAGTCCGCCGCGCTGCTGGACGGCGCGGTGCTCACCGGGGTGGACGCCCACGGCAAGCACCTGTTCCACCGGTACGGCCCGGACCGGGTCGTCCATGTCCACCTCGGCCTCTACGGCACCTTCGACGACGCCCCGTTACCGGCGACCGAGCCGCGGGGGCAGGTGCGGATGCGGCTGGTCGGGGCGACGCACTATGCGGACCTGCGGGGACCGGCGGCCTGCGAGCTGCTCACCGACGACGAGGTCGCCGCCCTGCGGGCCCGGCTTGGCCCCGATCCGCTGCGCCGCGGCGCCGATCCCGATCGGGCGTGGGCACGGATAACCCGGTCCCGGGCACCTCTGGCGACGCTGCTGATGGATCAGTCCGTCGTGGCCGGGGTCGGCAACGTCTACCGCGCCGAACTGTTGTTCCGGCACCGGATCGACCCGCTACTGCCTGGGCGGGCGCTGCCGCGCGAGACCTGGGACGCGATGTGGAACGACCTCGTCGCGCTGATGCGGGCCGGGGCTCGCCGGGGCCGGATCGACACCGTGCGGCCCGAGCACGATCCGCGCCGCCGCGGCGAGCCGGGGCGACAGGACCGGCACGGCGGCGAGGTCTATGTCTACCGGCGGGCCGGACAGGAGTGTCTGGTCTGCGGGACCGCGGTCACCCATGCCGCGCATGCCGCTCGCAACCTGTTCTGGTGCCCCACCTGCCAGCCGGCGCACCAGCGCCACTGACCGGCCCGGGACGCTCCCGCCGGGCCGGTCGGTGTGGCGTGGCCGGACCTGCCGGCCGTGGTTTCCAGCGACGTCGGTCGGCTCAGAAGTCGAAACCGCCGAGGTCGAACCCCCCGGCGTCGCCCCCGACATCCCCGAAGCCGCCCATGTCTCCCCCCATGTCGCCGCCCATGTCGCCGCCCATGTCGCCGGCCGCCAGGCCGTCGGCGAATCCGTCGGCGTAGGCCACTCCGGACATTCCCGAGAACAGCGTGCTGAACAGCAGCATCGAGCCGACGCCCCAGGCCCCGGCCACGAGGGCCGGCTTCCACCACGGCTCGGAGTACCAGCCGGCCGGAACCGGCCGCCCGGCGACGTTGCCACCCGGGTAGTAGTGCCGGTTGCGGTCGGACGGGTGCGGCGAGGCGCTGTAGGCGTGCCCCTCGACCTCGACGTCGCGGTCCTCGCTCACCGCCCCCGCGCGCTGCTGACCGGGTAGCGGCGGCAGCTCGGGCCCGGGGTCGAGGCCCATCGCGGTGCGAGCGGCGCGGACGTAGTAGAGGCCCTCGTAGGCCGTCTCGGTGACCTGGCGGGCCTGCGCGGTGGACCTCACCTGGTCGAGCTGCGAGCCCGCGGCGTTGTAGCGCTCGGCCGCGTCGGCAAGGGCCTGTTTGGCGGCCTCGTCGGTGCCGACGAGGTTGAGCACCTGACCGCCGAGTCGCTCGACCCATCGACGGGCCTCGGCCTTCGCGTCCTCGAGTTCGCGTGCCTGTGCCGCCGCGCGCTGGCGTACCAACCACACGATGCCGGCGGCAATGGCGACCAGGACCAGCACGGTCACGATCGTGGTCATCGGGTCGTTCCTCCCCATGCCGGGCCCAGAGCCCGCTCTCATGCAGTTCAACGGACAAGTCGGGCCGATCGTTCCCAATGGGGCGGCCGGGAATGCCCCGGGGGTCCACGCCGGCGGGCACGCCGACGTGGACCAGGGCCGGCGGGGGAGAGGGATGTGCCGGCCCTAGGTGGGCGGTGACTTCTCGCCCACCTGAAGGTTCACTCGCGCCCCGGGCCGGGGCGTTACCTGCGGCGATGACGAAGAGTGAGGCCCTCGCCCACCGCCGCGGCGCCCGGCCTGCGAAGGACACGGATGTCGTGACGGTTCGAGCGGTGGATGCGGCGAGCGCCGACCGGCCGCCTGAACCGGTCGGCACCCCGCATCACAGATGCGCCGGGCTGCGCAGCCTGCCGTCGATCAGCTCGACGACCTGGTCCACCCCCGCGAGATGCGAGCGGTCGTGGGTGACCAGGACCGTGGCGGTGGTATTGCGGTGGGTCAGCCCGGTGAGCAGGTCGATGATGGCGGCACCCCGTTCGTGGTCCAGGGCGCTGGTCGGCTCGTCGACGAGGAGCACGGCGGGGTCGTTCATCAGCGCCCGGGCGATGTTGACCCGCTGGCGCTGCCCGCCGGAGAGCTGGTGCGGCCGCCTGCCCGACTGGCGGTCGAGCCCGACGGCGGCGAGCAGCTCGTGCGCGCGGTCGCGGGCACTGCGCGGGGACCGGCCCGACAGATGCGCCATCACCTGCAACTGCTCGGCGGCGGTCAGTGAGGCGAGCAGGTTGGGCTGCTGGAACACCATGCCGATCCGGGTGCGCCGCAGTGCGGTCAGCTCGGCCTGGCGCAGCCCGGTGGTGTCGGTCCCGTCGACCACGACCTGCCCGCGGTCGGGACGGATCAGGGTGGCGGCGACCGCCAGCAGGCTGGACTTCCCGGAGCCGGAGGGGCCCAGAACGGCGGTGACGGTGCCCGCGGGCACCTGCAGGTCGACCTGGTCGAGCGCGGTCAGCCGGTGCTCGCCGTCGGGATAGGTGAGGGTGACGCCGGTCAGGCGCAGGCTCATCGGATGCTTCCTTCGGGAGACGGATGGGGTTCAGCGGGCGGACAGGGCGGTCAGCGGGTCGACGGCGGTGATCCGGCGGACGGCCAGCGCGGCGCCGAGCAACCCGAGGACGACCAGGACGGTGGCCGGGATCGCGATCGTGCCGACGTCCAGCACGAATGGCACCGCTTCCGCGGCCAGGGCGCCGAGCGCCGCGGCGAGGCCGGTGCCGACGGCGGTGCCGCCGATCAGCAGCACCAGGGCCTGCCCGAGCGCGTCGCGCAACAGGTGGCCGGTGGTGGCGCCGAGCGCCTTGAGCACGGCGATGTCACCGCTGCGCTGGATGGTCCACACCGTGAAGAAGGCGCCGATCACCAGCGCGGAGATGGCGAACAGCAGGCCCCGCATGAGCTGCAGGGAGCCGTTCTCCGCGGAGTAGGAGCCGATCGCGGACAGCGCGTCGGAGCGGGTGAGGGTGTGCGTGCCCAGGGCGGTATCGGCGGCGGCGAGATCGGCCCCGGCATCGGTGGTCAACGCGAGAACGGTGGCCGAGTCGGTGTGGGCGAGCTGTTGCCAGGTGGCCAGGCCGGTCCAGATCACCGGTGTGTGGCTGTAGGAGGCGTCGACGGCGACGGTCTCGACCCGCAACCGCTGGTCCGCGATCGTCACGCTGTCTCCGGTGCCGACGCCCAGCGCGTCCGCGGCGCCGGTCGACACCAGGGCGGTACCGGGGCCGACGGCGTCGGGCAGCGGCGCGAGTGGCGAGCCAGGCCGGACGCCGAACACGGTGACGGCGGCCGTCGTCGTGCCCACCTCGGCGTAGCCGGTGGTGAGGCCGAGCGGCTCGGCCGCCCGGACCCCGGGTACCTCGGCCCACTGCCGCCAGAGCTGCGGCTCGATCGCCGAGTTCGTGAACGAGGGCTGCTGGCCGTCCGGCGGCGCGGTGAACACCAGGTGATCGGCCGGCAGGTCGATCACGGCCGAGGTGGTGTCGCGGGCCAGACCCGCGGTCAGTCCGGACAGCAACCCGACCAGCATGGTGATCAGCACGACGACGCTCGCCATCAACGCGAACCGGCCGCGGGCGAACCGGAGATCCCTCCAGGCGACGAACATGTCTGCTCCTTTCGTGACCGGTCGCGATCAGCGCAGCGCGGCCGGGCGGGCCTCGGCGGCGTCACCCGGCGTCGGCGTGGACAGCCGCGAGCGCAGGCAGCCGAAGAGCAGTGCGAGGCCGACGGTGAGCAGGATGTGCCCGAGACCGGACACCCCGGCCAGCGCGGCGCCGGAGGGCAGCCCGAGCACCGTGCGGGTACCGATGACGGCCAGCGCGCCCACCGTGAGCAGCAGGCCCGCGTGGTAGGTGCGCAGGAACCAGGGGAACAGCGCGCTGCGCGAGAGGCCGAAGAGCCGTTCGAGCCCGATCAGGATCAGGAAGAACGTCATGCCCAGGACGAGCAGGTGGGTGTGCACGACGCCCAGCTCAGTGGCCCCGGTGAACTCCACCGCCTTGGTGAGCTCGCGATAGTAGAGCCCGCCCGCGAGTCCGAGGACGAGGTAGGCGACGGCGGACCAGTACAGCTTGTTCACGGATGCCCTTCCGGAGTTCGAGGGTGTGTGTGACTCCGACTCTGGACCGTCGGGACGCCGGTGGCACCGCGCCCGGGTTGGGACCTCACGGATCGAACCGGTGAGCCGAAGCTCAACCTTTCGATGGATCCGGAACGAGGCGATGGGGATGGGGAGCCCGCTAGCCTGGCCACTGCCGTGAACCCCCGAACCCTTGATCACCCCTTGCGTGTGCTGCGCGTCTGCCTGCATCTGCTGGTGGCGGGCCTGCTCGCGCTCGCCGCCGGACGCGCGGTCACCACCGGCCTGCCGCACCGGGCGGCGATCGTCGCCGCGGCGCTCGTGCTGGCGGCCGTCTATGCCGCCGGTCCCCTGACTCCCCGGGTCGCCCGCTCCGCCGCGGCGGCCGGCGCGTGGCTGGGGACGTTGGCCGCGGTCTGGCTGGTGCTGCTGGCGCTGACTCCCGACGGGGTGTGGCTGGCGTTCCCGTTGTTCTTCCTGCAGCTGCATCTGCTCCCGCCGCGCTGGGGACTGCCCGCGGTCGCCGTGACCACGGTGGGGGCGATCGGCGGGTTCGCCTGGCATCAGGGGGAGCTGACCCCGGCGGTCGTCATCGGTCCCGCCCTGGGTGCTGCCGTGGCGGTCGGCACGGCGCTCGGCTACCAGGCGCTCTACCGGGAGAGCGAGCACCGACGCAGCCTGATCGAACAGCTCACCGCGGCGCGCAGCGAGCTGGCCGCCGCCGAACACGCGGCCGGTGTGCTGGCGGAGCGGGAGCGGCTGGCCCGCGAGATCCACGACACCCTCGCTCAGGGACTGTCCAGCATCCAGCTGCTGCTGCGCGCGGCCGAGCGCGCGCTACCCGCGCGGCCGGACACCGCGGCCGGGCACGTCCGGCAGGCCCGGGTCGCCGCGGCGGACAACCTCGCCGAGGCCCGGCGGTTCGTGCACGCCCTCACCCCGCCCGGTCTGGCGGACGGCTCGCTGCCCTCGGCGCTGGAACGGTTGTGTGCGACGACGACGCAGCGCTCCGGGCTGGCGGTGCATTTCCACCTCAGTGGCACCCCGGCCGTTCTGTCCGCCGCCCAGGAGGTGGCACTGCTGCGCATCGCCCAGTCCGCGCTGGCCAACACCGTGCAGCATGCGTGCGCGGGCCGGGCCGAGGTGACCTTGAGCTATATGGACGATCGCGTCGCGCTGGATGTCGTCGACGACGGTGTCGGCTTCGATCCCGGCGCCGTGCCCCTGCCGGGCGCCGGAGGCCGGTTCGGGCTCGCCGCGATGCAGGCGCGAGCCCGCAGCCTGCAGGGCACCCTCAGTGTCGAGTCGGCGCCCGGTCAAGGCACGGCGGTGGCGGTCAGTTTCGCGAACCCACCGCCCGTCGAGGCGGCGACGTCGTGAGTGACGCGATCCGGTTGCTGCTGGCCGATGACCACCCGGTCGTCCGGGCCGGGCTGCGCGCCCTCCTCGACGGCGAGCCCGGGATCGAGGTCGTCGCGGAGGCCGCGACCGCGGAGGAGGCCGTCGCGCTGGCCGGGACGGCGGAGGTCGACGTCGTCCTGATGGATCTGCAGTTCGGCTCCGGCATGCACGGCTCCGCGGCGACCGCGGCCATCGCGGCGCGGCCCGGCGCGCCACGGGTGCTCGTGCTGACCACCTATGGCACCGAGGCCGAGATCCTGGCCGCGATCGAGGCCGGCGCCACCGGCTACCTGCTCAAGGACGCGCCGCCCGAGGAGCTCACCGCCGCCGTGCGCAACGCCGCGGCGGGCCGCTCGGCGCTGGCGCCCGCGGTCGCGAACCGGCTGATGGACCGGATGCGTACCCCCGCCACCGCGCTGAGCCTGCGGGAGACCGAGGTGCTGCGGCTCGTCGCCGACGGGCTGTCCAACCAGGAGATCAGCAGGCGGCTTTTTCTCAGCCAGGCGACCGTCAAGTCACATCTGGTGCACATCTACGGCAAGCTCGGTGTCGACTCCCGCACCGCCGCGGTGGCCGTCGCCGTGGAGCGGGGGATCCTCCGCCGCTGAGCGCAGCCGGCCCGCGGACACGCCCGTTCAGTCGATGTGATGGCAGTCACATCACGGGTAGCGTGGCTCCCCTTCCAGCGGGAAGTGAGGGATGGCCATGAGCAACAGCGACAGTCACCTTCGGTCGATCGATCTGTTCAACCAGCGAAACTGGGATGCGTTCGCCGCGGATCTCGCGCAGGACTGCGAACTCGTCGACCAGGCCAGGGGTGTCACCGCCAAGGGCCCAGACCAATGGATGGACGCGGAGAAGGCCTGGGTGGCCGGCTTCTCCGACGCAATGGTCAGCAACGCCCGGATCATCGACGGCGGTGCGACGACCGTGCTGTTGTTCACCGGGTCGGGCACCAACGACGGGATGCTCGGGCAGCTTCCGGCGACCGGCCGGCAGGTGAACCTGCCGTTCTGCGAGGTCCGGCAGTACAACGCCGAGGGCAAGGTCACTCGCGGCGAGTGGTACTACGACCAGGTCAGCATGCTCGTCCAGCTCGGCCATATGCCGGCGCCCGAGGGGTGAGCGGGAGCGCGAGGACACGGGGTCGGAGTGCTCCCGGCGTAGCCGGCTGACCGCTCACCGGTTCCGGCTCAGGCGGCCGTCCGCACGTAGTGGTCGGCGATCTCGGCGACCCCTTCGCGGTAGGTCGGCCGCCGCGGCGTCCAGCCGAGTTCCCGCTTGGCCTTGGCCGTGCTGACCCGAAGGCCGCCCGTCATGATCGCCTTGAGGTAGGGCATGGCGGTGAGCGGCCACGACGGGATGACAGGTGGGCGCGGTGCCCCGAGCGCATCGGCCAGCGCGATCATCAGATCGGAGAGGCTGACGGGCAGGTCGTCGGCGATGTTGTACGCCGAGTTGGTCGCGCCGCGCTCGACGGCGGCGACCGTCGCCGTCGCGGCGTCATCGATCTGCACCCACGGCAGCACTCCGCCGTTGCGCACCGTCGGCAGGCGCCTGCGGCGCAGGCCGTCGACCAGCGCGTCGCCAGCCGGTCCCGGACCGTAGAACAGCCCATAACGCAGCGCGATCCCGGCCACGTGGGACGCACCGAACACCTGCTTCTCGTTGGACCGCATCGCGGCCAGATGATCCTCGAAGCGGCCGCGTCCGGCCGGGGCGAAGGGGTCGTCCTCGGTGAGCACGCGGCCACCGAAGTCTCCGAAGCCGTAACCGAACACCATCGACTGGGTCACGAACCGGGTGGCGCCGATTCGCTGTGCGGCGGCGAGCAGGTTCGCGGTGCCGTCGATGCGCAACCGGTTGGTCCCGGCCATGTCCCGGTGTCGCATCGGCGGTTTCCTCAGCGCCGTGAGCTGAGAGATCACCGCGTCGCACCGATGGTCCCGCACGGCGTCGAGCAGCGCGTCCCGGTCCAGGACGTCGGCGCGGAGCGGGGTCGCACCCGCGTCGAGCACCGCGTCGCGGCCGCGTTCGGCGCGATGGATTGCGACCACGTCATGTCCGGCCGCGCGCAGCTGCCGTATCAGCGGCAGGCCGATGGCGCCGGAGGCGCCCGCCAGAAGCACCTTCATCGTGTCCCCCACCCTTCGATGAACCGGCCCCCATGACGACTCGTGGCCTGTGGCGCGGATCCGGCGGGTTTCAGTCCGGCCGAGGGGAGGTCATGAGCTAGGGCTCGTCGGACGGAAGGCCTCGTCGTGGCGTCCTGCCGCGCGCCTTGACCGTTCGGTCGTGCTCGTCGAGCTGGTCGCCGATTCGGTTGGTCCAGTCCCGCAGTCTCTGAACCTCACGGGCCAGGTCGTCGCTCGCGGCCTTCAGCTCACCGCGGTCCTCGTCGAGGACGGCGGTCAGCCAGCCCATGATGGCACGAACGGTCCCACTGTTGGCGGCGGTGGCCTCGGCCAGATCGAGGACATGATCGGCCGGGATCCGCGACGCGAAGAACATGTAGCCTTCGCTCGCCTCCAGAGAGTTCATCGCGGACTCGACCAGCTTGAGCTCCGTGCGGTGCGCGATGTGATCGAGTCTTACGCGGTCGAGGGAGCGGCGGGCGTCCCCGATCGATCTGGCCAGGTTCGAATAGTCGGTCGCTCGGGTGATCGCCCAGGCCGCCCTGTCCAGCTCGTCGCGAAGGACGATGGCGGCGGAACGCGCTCGGTCCTGGGCGCTCAGCTCAGCACGCGACAGACGTTCTCGCTCGGCACGGTGGCGTCGAACTCGCGCGAGCAACGAGGCGATCGCGAAACCGATGATGCCGCCGACGACCAGGAACAGCAGTTGTCCCAGTAGGCCGCTGTTGCCGTCGACGACGAGGCTCATCGGGGCAGGGTACTGGGACTTGCAGTGATGTGTCTCACATTCGAGGGTTGGCGTGGCCGTCCCTCCTCGCGTTCGTCGATTCGTCGGCGCGGGCTGCCGGCTCCGGCGATATGCGTCACGGTGGTCGTCGCAGCAGCGGCGAAGAACGCCTCGCGCATCGGGCTCGTCCCGGCCGACCGGCAGCAAGGTCACGTACCCACGGTCGGGTCTGGTCGGGGTGGCGGGATTTGAACCCACGGCCCCTCGCTCCCAAAGCCACGGCAGGGAGTGTGAGGCCGTCCGGTGATGTCCGGGACCAGCGCGGGCACCGCTCGTCGTTTCCATCGTGGACGGTCCGCGGCGGGTGCCGTTGCTACACGGCTGCTACATGGCCAGCTCGGACGACTGTCGCGCGAAACGTCGGGGTGGCTCGATGACGCGCGGACTCGTCGGCTCGGTCCTGCCCGTCCTCGGCGGCGGCCCGCCCCGCCCGGCTGGGCGGCCGGCCGGCCCTGGCCGCCCCGCGCGGGCCGGAGGCATGAGCGCGGGGCGAGCCCTGGGCCGGGCCGGCTCGGTGTCCGGTGTCGGGGCGCCGCCGGCCGGTGGCGCCGGGCTTGTCCCATGTGCCATATCTGTCCGCAGTGAGGACGAGAACGCCCTCACGGTCGCTCCGCTCTGGCAGCCGTCGTTCCCGAGCCCGGAGCTGGTGGCGCACGCGGCCGATCTCATCCCGCACATCACCGGCGGCCCGGTCGGGATCGGCTCGAAGATCGCCGAGGGGCCGCGCTGGGAGATCGTGGTCAGCCCCGGCGTGTTCCGCGTGCGCACCCGCGACTACGCCCGCGCCGAGCGGCGGCACGAGCGGGAGGTCGAGCGGCACCGCAAGCACGTCGACATCGCGGCGATCTGGGAGGGCGACATGCCGGACCCGCTACCGACCCGGGGCGCCATCACGGCGTGGACGCGGCGCTCCCGCGCCCGGCTGGTCGAGCGGCTGTCGGATCTCGACTACACGAAGCTCTACGGCCGCTTCCGGGTCTGCGACGCCTGCCGTGAGGAGTTCGACGACCAGCTCGCGCACTGCCCGGCCTGCCGGTCCGCGCGCAGCTCGATCGAGGACCGCCGTGGCCGGCTCCCGGCGATGCTCACCCTGACCTACCCCGGCGACTGGCTCACCGTCGCGCCGACCGCTGAGGCGGCGATGGGCCACTTCCAGGCGCTCTGCAAGCGCTACGCGCGAGCCTGGGGTGAGCCGCTGCGCGGGCCGTGGAAGAAGGAGTTCCAGGGTCGCGGCGCGGTGCACTTCCATCTCTCCACCACCCCGCCGATGGGCACGACCACCGTCACCGACCCGGAGACCGGCGCCCTGGTCGTCGTCGACTTCCGCCGCTGGCTGTCGATCACCTGGGCGGACATCGTCGGGCACCCGGACCCGGAGCAGCGTCGCCGTCATCTCGTCGCCGGGACCGGCGTCGACTACGCCCAGGGCGTGAGGCTCACCGACCCGCGACGGATGGCGATCTACTTCGCCAAGTACGGCGCCGCGGCGACCGGCAAGGAGTACCAGCACCGGGTGCCGCCCGAGTGGGTCTCCTCCGAGCTGGTGTGCGCGGAGTGCGGCGCCGGCTACGACCAGGCCCTCGACGAGTGCCCCACCTGTGGCTGCCCGGATGCGGACCTCGTCGAGACCGGCAGCGCCGGCCGCTTCTGGGGTTACCGCGGCCTGTCCCGCTGCCTCGCGATCCGCCAGGTCACGCCCGCCGTCGGCGTCGCGGCCGGCCGCATCGCGCGGCGCTGGTACCGGGCCAAGGGCCTCACCAAGCAGATCACCGTGCAGCGGGTCGAGCAGTCGACGGGCCGCGTCTACTACCGCCGCTCGACCGTGCGGAAGAGGCTATTCGTCGACGGCCGCGGGTTCGTGTGCGTCAACGACGGTGCAGCGTTCGCGTCTCAGCTCGCGCGCTACCTCGCTGACCTGCCCCATCCCCCCGCCTCCGCTTCTGATAGCCCACCGGGTGCGTCGTGAGGGAGAGTCGGCCGACCCTCCCGAAGCGGTATCGGGTGCAGGGCGGAGCCATGCTTGGCTGCTTCGAACTGTATTTGGGCGCTGTACATCGCACTCTTCGAGCCGTTGAAACTCTTCGCCAATGCGGTTCGGCGGCTCTCCGGATCATTGCGATCTTCGTGCGAAGCGCTCATTGGTGAGGTCGAGTCGTCTCGGTGTAGATCCAGCGGAGGTAGTCGGGGTGGCCAGCGCTGACTGGCAGTGCGATCACGCAGGGGACGTCGTCGGCGTGGTCGCGGTCGGCGCGAGCAACGATCTCAGGCACGAGCGAAGCGCGGGTATGCAGCCCCACCCGCGCCTGCGGCTCGTCGTAGACCTTGCCCTCCCACCGGTAGATAGCCCGGATCTGCGCGATGTTGTGCCCGCACGCGACGAGGCGATCCTCGACGAGCTGCCGGGTGAAGTTCGCGAGCCACTCCGGATCCTCGGCCGTGATCACGACCTCGACGCACTCGTACTGCTCGGGGGCCGACTCGGTCATGACGTGCTCGCCTTCTCCTCGTTCCGCAGCTCGTCCATCAACCGGACGACCTCGTCCTCCGACCGGGCCAGGGCGCCCCACCCGCTGATGATCGGGCCGTCGTAGCTCAGTCCGACCCACCGGCCGGTGGCGTGCCCGCCGTGCTGGTGGAGGTGGAAGTAGAGCGTGCCCTTCGAGCGGACGGCGCCCTCGTCGGCGGTGTACCAGCCCATGAGGATCTCGTTGTCCCAGAGGCGCATCTCGCCGCGCCACATGTAGCCGCCCACGTCGAGGGGGGTGCCGCGGGTGACGGCGACGATGTCGACGGTGTCGCCGCGCTGGGTCATCCGCACCTCATGCGGGTTGATGACCTCGCGGCCCTTGTTCCAGGACTGCCAGCAGGCCCACCAGTCGCCGGTGAGGTCGACGCGGTGCGTCTCGTCGCCGGCCAGCTCGTCGATCGTGATGCCCAGCGCGCGGGCGATCGTCTTCGCGACCGATAGCGTCGGCTGCGTCTCTCCCGCCTCGTAGCGGCGGATCTGTCGGCGGTCGACGCCGACCTTCGTAGCCAGGTCGCCCTGGGACATGCCCAGTTCGCTGCGACGCTGGCGGATGACCTCGTGCATCTCCATGTTGTCCACCTGGTGCGGCCGGGGACGGTTCTGTCCGGCCAATAGGACGCTACCGTCCACCTCAATGGGGCAAACTTGTCCTTGACATGTGACACTCATGTCCGCAACCGTAGGGACGTAGACGCCCTCTGTCGAGGACGCATCAGTCACCTGACATGAGAGGTGGACTCGTCGTGATCCAGAACTTCAAGGTCGACCAGGCCCGCACGTTCAGCTCCGTCCTGCTGCTCGGCGTCGAACCCAAGACGGCGTTCGGCGACCCGTACCGCCAGGAGGTCGCGAAGGACGGCACCCCGAAGTGGGTCGCTCAGCTCGCCGCCGAGTTCCGCGCGTTCGGCCGCCCGCAGCGCGAGCTGATCAACGTCGGGCTGGCCAGCGAAAAGAACCCCGGCGAGAACATCGCGCCCGGGACGCCGGTCGAACTGCTCGACTTCGAGATCGGCGTCATGGAGCGCAAGAACCGCGAGGACCAGGTCACCGGAGTGCAGGTCTGGTACCGCGCTGGGGCCATCCGGTCGACGGCGGCGACGGGCAAGCGCCCTGCCGAGGTCGCGGGCTGACCATGGACGGGTTGGGGGAACAGCTCACGGTGCGGCACGGCGGCTGCCTCTACCGCATCGTGCGCAGGCGGGATGCGAACGGTCAGGGAACCGTGCAGGAGTTCTGGCGCGGTCACGGTGTCGTCGGTTCCGAGAAGCGCTGGCTCGGCGGCCGATACACGGCCCGCCTGAGCTGGTACGCGGCGGTCAACCCGGCCGGGCGAGCTGGAGCGGCGAGGTGCCGTACCGAGGGCCTGCCCAGCCGTCGGGCCGCCGTCTCCTGGCTGCTCGCGCAGCAGCCGGCGCCCGAACTGATCCGCGCCGTGATCGTGTGCCAGGCCTGCCCGTACGTGTGGGAGCCGGCGCGAACCGAACGGCGGGAGTTCGAGGTCCTGGTCCGCGACGGCTGCCCGGACTGCGGCGGCTGGGTCTGGCTGGGGGAGCTGGCCGAGTGCGGGGGAGCGCGATGACGCTCGTGCCCCGCGACGTCCCGGACGTCATCACCGAGGACTGGCACCGCGGCCGCGGCCTTCGCGCCCGGCTGCGGCGCCGCCGCGAGATCCGTGAGCTCGACGAGCTCGCCGCCCGGCTCGGCTGGTGCTGGGAGGACACGGTCACCGGTGCGGGGCTGGTGCACCACTCCAAGACGGCTGCCGGTATCCCGCACACCTCGGCACCCCGGGTCCAGTGGGTGGAGGGTGGCCCGCCGCTGACCCTCGTCGTCCGGATGCTCCCCGGCCAGGTCGCCGACGACTTCCGCGCGCAGGCCCACCGGCTTGCCGAGGGCATGGGTGTGGCGATGGTGCGTGTGAGCACCGACCGGCACGGCTGGCTGCGCGTCGCCCTCCTCGCCCGCGACCCGCTCACCACGCCCATGCCGCTGCCCGCACGCCCGCGCGGCACCTCGGCCGCGGTGCCCGTGCTGCTCGGCGCCGACGAGTACGGCCGCCCGGTCACGATCGACTTCTCCGAGCGGGTGCACCTGATCGTCCAGGGCCGCACCGGGTCAGGGAAGAGCCGACTCTCGTACGCGATCCTCCAGCAGCTCGCCGCCGCGCCCGACGCCGTCATCACGGGCTGCGACCCGTCCTCGGTCCTCCTGCGGCCGTTCACCGGAACGCGGCACGGCGCGCTCCAGGTCCTCGGCGCCGACCCGCTCGCGCACGCCGCGCTGCTCGACCGGCTCGTCGACGAGATGGACGCCCGCCTCGCGCGCATCCCGGCCCGCTGCGACGTCCTCCCGTTGGGCCCGGACGCGCCGTTCCTGTTCGTCGTCCTCGAGGAATGGCTCGCGCTGCTCGGCCTCGCCGGCTCCGACCGCAAGCTCCGCGACCGGCTCTCGACCGCCACGCGCCGCCTCGCCGCGGAGGGTGGCAAGGTCGGCGTCCGCGTGATCATGCTGCCGCAGCGCGCCGAGGCCAACGAGGTCGGCGGCGGTCTGCTGCGCGGCCAGTTCGCCTACCGGCTCTCGCTGCCGGTCGACAACGTCGACGCCGTCCGGCTCCTGCATCCCGGCGTCTCGCTGCCGCAGGCCGAGGCGCACATCCGCCACGGGCAACCCGGGGTCGCGCTCTACGACGCGCCGGACCATGTGAGCGGCCGCCTGCGCACCCCGTGGATGCCGGACTACGGCGCCTACTGGGACGCGATCACCGACCTGACCAGCTGACGGGGGAGAGCTGATGTCGAAGCCGAGGGTGCCGCTGCTCTACACGGTCGAGGAGGCCGCCGAACTGTTGACCATCAGCCGGTGGAAGGTGTTCGAGCTGATCCGGCTCCGCGAGCTGCGGTCAGTGAAGATCGGCGGGCTCCGTCGAGTTCCGGGCGCTGCGATCGAGGAGTACATCGCCCGCCTGCTCGGCGAGGCGTCCTGATGGCGGGGGAGCGGCGCCGGCGCCGGGCCAACGGCGAGGGCACGATCTACCAGCGCGCCTCGGACGGGCTGTGGGTCGGCATGGCGTACGTCCACACCACCACCGGCGTCACGAAGCGGCGGCCGGTGTACGGGCACAGCTTCGACGAGGTCCGCGAGAAGCTCGACCGGCTCAAGGGCGACTCGGCCCGCGGCATCGCCGTGCCCGATCGCGCGCTCACCGTGGCCGGCTACCTCCACCACTGGCTCACCCAGGTCGCGGAGTCCAAGCGCGCCACGACGCACCGCGGCTACGAGAGCGCCGTCCGGCTGCACATCGTCCCGGTGCTCGGGACGAAGCGGCTCGACAAGCTCACCGGTGCCGACGTCCGCCGGCTCATCGCCGTCTGCCGGTCCAAGTGCCTGTGCTGCCTCAATGGCTACGACAAGCACCGCGAAGCCGCGGATCAGTGCTGCTCCGCGGGCCGCTGCTGCAGCCGGACGCCGTCGAAGCGACAGATCCAGTTCATCCACGCCGTCCTGCGCAACGCGCTGAGCAGTGCCGAGCGCGAGGAGTTGGTGACCCGCAACGTCGCGAAGCTCGTGCAGATCCCGGCGCCGCGCTACAAGGTCGGCAAGGGCCTCAGCGTCGCCCAGGTCAAGACGCTGCTCGTCGAGGCCAAGAAGACCCGGCTCTACGCGCTGTACGTCGTTGCGGCGACGCTCGGCCTGCGCCGCGGGGAACTGCTCGGGCTGCGCTGGACCGACCTCGACCTCGACCTCGACCGCGCGACGCTCACCGTCGAGCAGACCGTCCAGCGGGTCGGCGGCCGCCTGGTCGTCGACGAGGCCAAGACCGAGGCGTCCGAGGCGACGATCCCGCTCCCGAAGATCACCCGCCGTGTCCTGCTCATGCACCAGGAGCGGCAGGCCAAGGAGCGGATCGACGCGGGCGATGTCTGGCACGACCACGGCCTCGTGTTCCCGACCAGCGTCGGCACGCCGATCGAGCCGCGCAGCCTCAACCGACACTTCGACGGCATCCGCACCCGCGCGGGCCTGCCCGGCGTCCGGCTGCACGACTTCCGGCACACCGTCGTCACGCTGCTGCTGGAGCTGGGCACGCCGCCGCACGTCGTGCGGGCCATCGCTCGCCACGCGGACCTGGACGTGACGCTCTCGATCTACGCGCACACCAACCTGGACGCCATGCGCGAGGCGCTGGACAAGATCGACTGGGAGGCCGAATGAACCTCGAGCCCCACTTCCTCACCGTCGCCGGACCCTGGTCAGCGCACGCCGGGTCGTCGGGGGCAAGGGGCGCGAAGCGGCGGAGCGAACCCCTTGCGGCCGGCGGGCCGACGGGGGCTCGCTCGCGCGGCGTCGGGGAGGACGCGGGGCGGCCCCCACTTCCGAACCGGAGCTCCGCCGGAGGCACCCCGTCCTTCGAAGCAGGGAGTCGTTGCTACACGACTGCTACAGATCGGCCGTTCGGCCACCGACCGAGACCGCCGATCATGCCCCTGACCTGGTCGGGGTGGCGGGATTTGAACCCACGGCCCCTCGCTCCCAAAGCGAGTGCGCTACCAAACTGCGCCACACCCCGTCGCAGGGAGTGTATGTGTTCGCCTGATCGCCGGTGCGACGCAGGGGGCGGGCACGCGCCCTGCGAGGTGCCGCTCGCCGCGCCGGGCCTCGGGTAGGGGACGAGCTCTGAGGACTCTGTCACGTTCGACGGCGACGGGTCAGCACCTGAACGGGAGCCGGGGAGCGTCCGCTAGGCTTGCGATCGTCCCTGGGCGTGCTCGGGGGCACGCGGGCGTAGCTCAATGGTAGAGCCCCAGTCTTCCAAACTGGCTACGCGGGTTCGATTCCCGTCGCCCGCTCCACGCTTGACCAGCACAAACGCTCGAGCCGTGATCGCCGTAGGCGACAGCGTGGCACCACATATGACACCAATGGATCTAGTAGAGCGTCGCTTCTAATGTTTGGGGTAGAGGTGGCGTAGGCGGGTGCGCGCGTCGTGGGTGGTGAAGTGCCAGTTGACCTGACGTTGGTCGGCGTTGGTGGCGGCCTGCCAGGCGGCCAGTTCGGTGTTGAGCACGTCGAGGTCGTCGATGCGCCGGTCCAGGCACTGGCGGGTCAGTGCGGAGAGCTTGATCTCGGCGATGTTGAGCCAGGAGCCGTGGCGGGGGGTGTGGTGGATCTCCAGGCGCTGGGCCAGAGCGAAGGCCTCGCCGGGTTCGAACGCCTCGTACAGGGAGCCGATGCCGTGGGTGTTGAGGTTGTCCATGACCAGCACCACCTTCTGGGCCTCGGGGTAGTCCACCGTGAGGACCTGCCGGACCTGGTGGGCCCAGTCGATCCGGGTGCGTCGGGGCTGGGCCTCGACCCGGCGCCAGCCGGCCAGGGGCTCGGCCCAGCAGAAGATCGAGCACGTGCCGTGGCGCCCGTACTCCGAATCCTCGCGTGCGTCGCGCCCGGGGGCGGCCGGGATCGGCTCGCGGGCGTGGCCGAGCAGCTGGTAGGGCTTCTCGTCCATGCACACCACCGGCCGGGCCCGGTCGCGGGGACGAGCGTAGACCGCGAGCACGTCCTCCATCCGCGCGGCGAACTCGGCGTTCGCTGCCGGTGGGATGGTCCAGCACTTCTTCAGATGAGGGCGAAGTTCCGTTTTTTTAACACCCGCCCGATCGTGGAGTGGTCCAGATCGGGGATGTCCTCGACCAGCGCCACATGCTTCTCCAGCAGACGAAGCGACCAGCGCGCACGCCCCTCGGGCGGAGTGGAGCAGGCCAGCGCGATCAGCCTCGCCTCGACCTCCCCGGTGACCGGCGAGGGCACCGGCGGCTCGGCGCGCTGCTTGCGGCCGATCGTGGCCCAGATGTCGCCACCGGTCTCGGCGAACCGCTTGGCGACCAGCCGCAGCGTCTCACCCGAGACACCCAGGCGAGCCGCGATCACTTCCGTGACATCGACCTCGCCCTGCGAGGTGTCCAGCGCGAGCAGCACCCGCGCCCGCCGGATCATCGAGGCCGGGCGCACCCCGGTCGTGGTCACCCGGACCAGCTCTTCACGATCGGCCGCGGTCAACGTGACCGGCCGCTTCTTCTGCGACGGCATGAGTGTCCTGACTGGCAGAGGGGAAGGGGAAGATCTGCCGTCCACCAACATCTCAACCAAACATGCCAGAACTAAGCAGCGACACACTACTAGCGTTCATGCCATGACGGGGCGTCCTGGTACCGGTACGAGTCGCGCTCGGGGCAACATCGAGAGACTCCAGAGCGGGGCGCTCCGGGTCCGGGTGTACGGCGGACGGGACCCAATCACGAGCAATGCTTGAGATCTGTGGATGACCGTGGAGGGGTCGTACCCTTCCGGTGATCTTGAAGGTTCTCAAGCAGGACCGGCGCGGCAACGCTGGTCGGAAGGGCGCGACCCGTGCTCACCGTAGTCCCGAGCCCCGATCCGGCGATGAGGCCCGCCCGGACGGGCCGGCGTCTGGTGGTGCGCAACGGCAGCCACCAGCCCCGCCAGGTCGACAGCCGCGGGCGCGGCGGAAGACGGTGGCCAACTACCTGAGCCGCGAGGGTGGTTCAGTTTCGGAGTGAGCGGATCAAGCACGGGGGGCTTCGGGCTCGGGCCGGCGCAGGCTGAGCTGTCGTCGCCGGTCGCGAGCGCGCAACCGACCTACGCTGAGCGGGGTCGGCGCGCAAGCACCGTGCTGCCGGTTGCTGCAATGGCCTCCGCGTCGGGTTGAGACGTCCCAGAGACGGCTGCATCGTGGACGGCAGTACCGCCGCGGCGACGAGTTCTGGCTGATCCCGGGTATGGGATGACCCGACGTGTCGGCCGCGAGGTGCACGGCGTCGAGGCGGTCTGCCCACTCGCAATGGACGTTCGCGCCACCCGGCGTCGGCTTCCTCGACCGTGAGGGGCTGCCACGCTCGCGCCACGATGCCGGCGGGCAAGGTTCCCATTGCGCGTGAGAGCACTGCACGACGGCGCGAGGAGGCACGGGCGGCGGGTCCTGCTGCAGTTCGCGCATGGACAGTAGCCACGACAGCGCTACCAGGCGTCGTCGATCTCGCCGTCACAAGCCTTGCGTGGGATGACATCGAGGTAGGTCGGGTCGACGTGGACGACCCAGCGCCGTCGGCGGGCCAGGCTGTCAGGAACCGGTCGACGACGTAGTGGCTGAATCGTCTGCGACCAGGCTGCGACGCTCGACCTCGGCGGCGGCGATCCAGCTGTCGCTCTGTGGACGCGGGCGCCCGCGGTGGGCGGCGTAGGCAGTGATCTCGCCCCAGATCCTGGCGACGTCGTCGGTGTACGGGAGCGTGGGGCGGGCCGCCAGCGAAGGTGATGCCGTGCTCTGCCGTGGCCAACTCGCGGGCGAGGGTGCCGGGCAGGCGCCGCTCGATGACGAGCGAGGCGGCGTCGGTGTCGAGGATGATCCGTCGCACGTCAGGCGATGCTGGAGCGGCGCATCTGTCGGAGGTCGGCGAGGAAGTCGTCGAGTTCGTCGTCGAAGATCCCGTCCTGGGCGAGCGCGTCGATGCTGGAGACAGGGGTCGCCTTGGCGAAGATCTCGTCGACGGTCGGCGCAGGTCTGGCGGAGGGCGAGGGCCCGGGCTGGGTCGTCATCGTGCCTCCTCTGGAGCGCTGTCGGCTCGGGCTCATGGTGGCCCGTAGCCGGCGTCGGACAGGCCCAACGACACCGGAGAAGGCGGCCCGAGAGTGCTCCCTGAAAGGCCGAGCAGCAGGCGTTCTCCCGTCGGGATCTGTCCGGTGTGGACTATGTCTACGTGTGGGCCGACGGTGACGGGACGAGGGCGCCGGAGGTGCCGCAGGCCTCCTCGTCATCGTCCTCGGGCAGTGTGCCTGCCCTGCTCTCGTGCCTTGGCCTCCACGAAGGCGGCGAGCCGCCCGAGGGTGGCGAAGATGTCGCCGACGATCTCGTCGATCGTGATCTCGATCCTGAACCGTTTCCGCAAGGCGACGATGAGCTTGACGACGGTGAGCGAGTCGAGCTCAGGGAAGTTGCCGTACAGTTCCGTCTCCGGGGTGAGGGCATCGGCCTGGTCCGCGATGTCCAGCGTGACCACCACGACGGCCTTGACGTCCTCGAAGATCGCCTGCGAGATCTCTGGTGAGCGAGTCATCTGGCTTCCCCTCATCGGCCGTGCAGACCCGGCCGCCGATCCAGACCAACGGCTCTCTCGGTGTCGGAGGACCCCTGAGGGTGGGAGGCGGTGAGTTCGTGGCGGAGGAACGCTCGGTCGAACTTGCCGTTCGCGGATCGGGGCAGGCCGCGGCGGACCACCACCTCGGCGGGCACCATGTAGCCGGGTAGTACCTGCCGCAGTCGTGCGCTCACCGCGGCCGGGTCGAAGCCGGCGGGATCGCAGGGCGTCACGACAAGGACGATGCGGTGGCCCAGTGCCTCGTCCTCGAGGCCGAGCGCGACGGCGTCGTGAACCAGGCCGCTCTCGTACGCCACTTCCTCGATCTCCTGTGGGCTGACCCGATACCCCGATGTCTTGATCATGTCGTCGCGCCGTCCGACGAAGTACAGAAAGCCCTCCTCGTCGCGGACGACGACATCGCCGGACCAGACCGCCAGCTCGGGCGTACCCAGCTCGACCGGACGGTGTGGCGGCGGCCGGAACCGCTCGGCGGTGCGCTCGGCGTCATTCCAATAGCCCAACGCGACCAGCGGACCTCGGTGCACCAGCTCACCCGGCTCGCCCGGACCGCAGAGACCGCCGTCCTCCCGGACCACGAGGACCTCGGCGTTCGGGATGGCCTTGCCGATCGAGTCGGGCCGCCGGTCGACCTCCCGGGGATCGAGATAGGTGGAGCGGAACGCCTCGGTGAGGCCGTACATCAGGTACGGCGCCGCGGTCGGGAAGAGCGCTCGCAGTCGTTGCAGCGTCACGCGCGGGAGCCGCCCCCCGGTGTTGGCGAAGTAGCGCACCCCGGCCACGGCCTCGGGCGGCCACGGTTGGGCTGCGAGCTGGATCCACAGGGGCGGCACGCCCACCAGCCCGGTGATGCGGTGCTCCGCGCACAGCCGGACGACATCCCCGGGCAGCAGGTAGTCGGCGAGCACCACGTGGGCGCCGACGTACCAGCCGGTCGTCAGCTGGCTCAGTCCGGCATCGAAGCTCAGCGGGAGGACGGCCAGGATCCGGTCCTCCGCCGTGTTGTGCAGGTAGCTGCTGACGCTCTCCGCGCCGACGATGAGGTTGCGGTGCGACAGCACGACGCCCTTCGGGGCCCCGGTGCTCCCCGACGTGTAGAGGATCGCGGCCACATCCGTGTCGACGCCACCTGTCGGAGCGCGCCCGGCCTGCTTCGCGCGCTCGGCGACCGCCGACCAGGCGAGCACGCGGTAGGGGGTTTCCTCGTCCGTGACGACCGGGTCGCCCAGCACGAGGACGTCGCAGAGTGACGTGCAGGCCGCGAGCTCGGCGCGCAGGGCCCGCAGCCGGTCCGTGGAGGTCACCAGCACCCGCACGGCGCAGTCGTCGAGGATGTGCCGCACCTGCCGGGCCCGCAGCACGGGATTCACCGGGACGAACACGCCACCGGCCCGTGAGCAGGCCAGCAGCGCCACGATGGTCTCGATCCTTTTGTCGAGGAAGACCGCGACGCGTTCGCCACGATCGAGCCCGAGGTCGCGCAGGCCGGCGGCGGCGAGCTCGATCCGCTCGTGCAGATCGGCGTAGGAGATCGTGCCCGTCCGCGCGGTCAGGGCGGGCGCGCCGGGGTTGCGTCGGGCGGACCTCGCGACGAGGTCCGGCAACCGGATGAGCATGTCCGCGGATCCCATTCAGCCGCCGCGGACGAGCATGGGAGCGCTGTTGTCGTCGATGCTGATCTTTCGGACCTGCGGGTCGCCCGAGTGCTCACGCATCCTCTTGGCGGGGTTTCCGCCCCATAGAGCATTCGGTGGCACTTGTTCGCCCTTCATCAGGAAGGAGCCGGTGGCAAGCATCGCGCCCTCGCCCATCGCCACGCCGTAGTGGACGAATGCGCCGACGCCGAGCGTGCAGCCGGCACCGATCACGGTGTGGTCGGACTTGAATCCGCCGTCCTCCTGCGAGTGGCATTGGATGACGCTGCCCGCGTTGAGGGTGCAGCCGCCACCGATCGTGGTGAACGTCCGCTCGGTGAGGAAGCAGCCGTCGTCGAACACCCGGCGGCCGATCCGCGCACCCAGCAGCCGCCAGAGCACGGTCTTCAGCGCCGTGCCGTCGAAGGCGGTGAGTAAGGTGCCGGCCGACAGCTTCCAGAAGCGTTCGTGTCGCCAGAAGGCGCGGTCGTAGATCGAGCAACCCTGCGGCCGCAGGGTCTGGAGTCCCCGGACCATCCGGTCGACCAGAATGAAGTAGGCGATGGACAGGACGAGGACCCCGGCGGTGGCCAGCGCGAACACGAGGGCCCCCAGGGAGGCCCAGAGGTCGGTGGCGGCCAGGTAGAGCACGGTGACGAGAAAGGCGAAGATCCAGCGCACCAGCAGGAACAGCGCAATGGTGATGGTGTTGTAGACGTTCTTGGCCCACAAGCGGCGGCGCAGCTCGTCCTTGCTCCCCACGTCGAGCTGCTTGTCGCGCTTGACGGACCGCGGAATCTCGAAGCTCGGCGCGCCCAGCAGGCCCACGCCTTCCCGCACCGGTCCGTCGAGGGGAACCATGACCTTCGTCGCGAGCAGGCAGTTGTCGCCGGTCCTGCCCAGCGAGGGATAGGCGATCCGGTTCCCCAGGAAGTTCTCCGCCCCGATCGACACGTGGGACAGGCGGAAGGAGGTGTTCGAGTAGTCGGCATTGATGATGGACAGCCCGTCCGCGACCATCGTTCCGCTGCCGACGGAGCTGAGGAACGGGGTGTCGTGCTGCACGAGCTCGCCGAAGTTCGAACCGGTCTGTCGCACCTCCCGAAGGTGGTAGCCCAACCAGCGCAGGTAGTGGACGATATAGGAGGTACCGCCGAAAAGACGCAGGTAGAACCTGATGTTGGTCGTTCGGGCGATCACGCGCTGGATCCCGTAGTGGAATCCGTACAAGGGGTAGACCGTGTCCGGCGTGAGGACGAGGTTCAGCACCCGCGGAATGGTTCCCACGAACACGAGACCGACGAGCGCGGCACCGAAGAAGAGCACGGCGGAGATGACCAGCGCGTCGTCGCGGTAGAACGCCCAACTCGTGAACGCGACCGGTCCCGGGTTCGTCAGCCTGGCGAGCGGGGGGACCTTCGTGAGCGCGAGGTCCGCGATGCCCAGTACCAGCGGCGTACCCAGCAGAAGCAGGTTCGCCAGCTGCAGGCTCGGGAAGACGATCCGTCGCCAGGTGCTGACGTTCATCCCGGGGGTCCGCTGGTAGTCGACGTCGGTCGGCTGCGCGGGGGAGCCGTGCCAGCGCTCACCGGCGGGCACGGCCTGTCCGGCCAGCAGCGAGGAGGAGTGCCCCAGCTGGGCACCATCACCCAGCGATGTCCCGATGGCGAGCACCGTCATCTCGCCGACCAGCGCGTCCTTGCCGACGCTCACCGCGCCGGTCTGGATGACGCCGTTGTCGGCCTGGTAGCCGTTGAAGAACGCGTCCTTCCGGATCACCGCGCGGTCGCCGATGCTGAGCAGGTCGGTGCACACGGGCAGGTTCCGGGAGAGGATGACGGCGCCGCGCCCGACCTTCGCGCCCAGCGCCCTCAGGTAGAGCGCATAGAGCGGTGAACCGACGAACAGCACCATCGGGTTCCGCTGGATCAGGGTCTTGACGAGCCAGAAGCGGAAGTACGCCAGGCTCCAGACGCGGATCTGCTGAGGCTTCCACCGGCCGATGAGCACCCACTTGAGCACGATCGGAAGGGCACAGAGGCCGAACCCCATCGCGCTGCCGAGCGCGACCGACCGCAGGTAGACGTCGACCGGGTTCGGGCTGGCCGAGACCCACTCGAAGCCCTTCACCCCGGCGGCCGCGGTGAGGGCCGGGTAACCGAGGAAGAACAGGAGCTGCAACGCTCCGCACAGGAGGTACAGACCGTTGCCGACCGGCTTCGGCGGCTCGATGAGAGCCGCCGGATCCGCTGACGGCGAGGCGGGCGTGCGGGTGGTGTCGGTCCTGGTGCCGGCGACGGCCGCCGCGAGGCTCCGAATCGTCGGGTGCTGGTAGATGTCCGGCATCGACACCGAGGGCAGGTCCGCCCGCTTGCGCACCCGGGCACAGAATCGGGCCATCAGCATCGAGTCGGCACCGAGGTCATCGAAGAAGTGGCTCTCGGCCGATACCTGCTCGGTGCCCATGATTTGGACCAGCACCTCCGCGAAGCCTCGCTCGCGTTCGGCGAGTGCGGTCAGATGGTCAGCCGGGTCAGCGGTCAGATCGTCGTGGGAGTTTCCCATCAAGTGGACCCCTTGAACCAGATGTCGGAGTGGTCATTGCTGGCGCGCTGAGCTACACGAACGAAAGGGATGTCCGTCATCTTCCGGTAGAACGGTCCGCCGCTGGGGTAGCGGTCCCGCCGATGCCGAATCGGCACGGCCGACCGTCGAATATCCAATTTCCGGGGCGCGCGGACGTACCTCGAACATTGCCGTCCTCAAGCCCGTCGGGCCGCCGGCGCACTCCGGGCAGCAGGCGGTGTCCAGGTGGATGTTCCCATGGACCACACCGCCGACCTGATGGCGACTACACGTCAGGGACCTGGCGGTTCACGCTGGACTCGCGCCACGCAAGATCCATTCCGCGCAAGCCGCCCGGCCAAAATCTGCGCAGAAGGCGCAGAGGGGTCGACGCGACAGTTCCTACTCGTTCATCCTGCATGCAGACAACAGTCATGAGTCCCCTGGACCATCGTGACCATGCTTGGGGAGCCCTGGCATGTAAGGCCTTTGCTCACCCTTTCCCGAACAGTTCCTTTCAGGCTGAACCTGTCTCGTTCGACATGCTGCGGGAGTTGTGCACGCACCTGCCGGCTACCCCTCCACGAGACCTGATCGTGCGACCGAACCCGAGATCCTCGCCGTGCTCTGGCGCTCGCGGGTCAGGTGGTTGAGGATTTCAGCATACGGACTGCCGCCATGAACGCAATACAACCGCCGAGGCCGAGTCCGCTTCACTCGGATAGCTCAAACCGGTGCTCGTCGAGTTGGGCCGTCGACGTGGCTCACAAACGTAATGAGTTCGTCCAGCTCGTCCGATGCCGGCGGAAAGTCAAGGTCTTCGGTCGGCCACATGAGCATTCTCTGGATCGCATTCGTTCGGGGCGAAGCCCCACGTGGAAGTGCGCCACCGAGGCTGGTCCCACCGAACGATTTCGGGTGGTCGTTTCCTGGCCGGCCGGGGTCGGATCAGGGCCAGTGCCCGGGCAGGCGCAGCACCATCAGCGTCCCGTCCGCAACCGTGGCCAGGGTCGTGCCGTCCTCGCCGGCACGGCACCACCATGATCGGCGGTTCGGCGTCGGCAGCCGCGCTCGGCGCGGCTCGGTGTTCCCAACCGATGATCTCGGTGGCCTCAGCGGCGACAGGTCAGGACCGTGCGTTGTCGTTGACGATGATGAGAATGACGCAATTCCGGTGGCGCTGGCTATCCTCCACACGCATCGCCTGTCCACCGAGCGCGGCGGAGGTGCCGTGGCTGACACCGAGGTCCTGGTCGGCCACCGGCGCGCTCGGTGGACGTCGACGAGGCGCGCGAGCGGGTGGGCGAGGCCCGGCTCGTCGGCGTGCGGGCGCAGCCCTCCGCGGCGCCGCGACCAGCGGATGGCCGCGACGCGGTCCGGTTGATCCGGCCGGGGCCGGGCTCCGAGCGTCGCAACGAACGCCGGGCCGGACCCGAGAACGTTCGAGAACCGTCGGGAGGGGGGTGTTGCCGAGCTGTGCGCCGTGGGCGGCGGCCGACGAGGCCGGCACCACCCTGACCGCCCGGCCGGCCGAGACGGGCCTGACCCGACCCATCAACCTTCGAGGAGTGACGATGACCGTCCTGCGCGCCGTCCTGGACGCGGCCCGATCCGGAGCCGTGGAGATTCTCGACCTGACCACGCCCCTGCACGCCGCCACCCCGGTCCTTGAGCTGCCCGAGCCGTTCGCCAACACCAGCCGGTTCCGACTGGACGAGCTGTCCCGCTACGACGACCGCGGACCCGCCTGGTACTGGAACGACATCCACACCGGGGAGCACACCGGCACCCACCTCGACGCCCCGGTGCACTGGATCACCGGCCGGGGCGGCCTCGACGTCTCCCAGGCACCGATGAGCACGCTGGTCTCCGCCGCCGCGGTGATCGACATGACCGCGGAGGCCGCGAAGGACCCCGACTTCGTGCTGGAGGTCGACCACATCCGCACCTGGGAGGCCGAGCACGGCCCGCTGCCCGAAGGGGGCTGGCTGCTCTACCGCACCGGCTGGGACGCCCGCGGCGGCGACCCCGCCGCGTTCGCCAACGCCGACGAGGCCGGTCCACACACCCCGGGACTCTCCGCCGAATGCGCCCGCTGGCTGGCCGAGGAGTCCCCGTTGACCGGGGTGGGGGTGGAGACCGTCGGCATCGACGCGGGCGCCGCGATGGGCTTCGAGCCCCCCTTCCCCTGCCACCACTATCTGCTGGGCGCGGGCAAATGGGGCCTGACCAGCCTGCGCAACCTCGGCCTGCTTCCGCCCACCGGTGCCCTGCTCATCGTCTGCCCGCTGCCCATCGTCTCCGGCTCGGGAAGCCCCACCAGGGTGCTCGCCCTGGTCGAACGGTGACGGCCCGCGCCGACGGCAGGCCCGCCGACGCGGGGATGCGGGCCGCCGGTAGGCCGGGCCGCCACCGAGCAGCAGACTCCGGGTCCGTCAGTTCTCCCGTGTGCCTTCACCGGTGACTCGGAGCGGAGTGATTCCCGGCCCGCCGCCGAGCCCACGCTGGTTCTGCGTGCCACCGAGTCCCGGCCGTGGCTCATCCGGGTCGGGCATCGGCGAGCAGTGGAAGTGCCACATCTTCCAGACGGGGTTCCCGTTGCCGTCGTCGCGCTGGTAGATCTCGGTGGCCCGCAGCCGGAACGGGTCGTACTCGACGCCGTCCTTGGTCTCCCAGGTAGCCGAGCCGGTGCCGGACGACCCGATGATCCGCATCGGGAAGATGCCTTCGCAGGCGATCCAGGCCATGTCGCCGGAAATCGTCAGGCGCATGATCTCGATGTCCGGGTAGGCGACGATGTCGAGCTCCTTCTGGTAGTGCTTCCAGAGCTCGACCTTCTCCTTGATCCCGAAGTAGGGATGGCCGTTCAGGTTGAACATCAGATAGGCGTCACCGGCCGGGTAGACCGTCTCCATCAGCGGGATCACGAGCTGATGGTTGGCTTCCCACCAGTTCTTGTGCAGCGTGAGGATTGCCTCGCGGTCCTTCTCGAGGTTCGACATCGTCCGTCCTTTCTTCGGCTCGGACCGGTTGCCCGGTCGGTTGCGTCGATGGGCTCCGGTCGGAGGTTTCTGCCCGGCGCCGGGAGCCTCACGGGGGGAGCAGCGTCTCCAGCTCCGCGGGGTCGCGCGTCCACATGCCCGCGGCCGCAAGCCGGCGCAGCAGCTCGGCGGTACGAGGATTGACCCGTCCGGCCGAGGCGAAGCACGATCGGGCGGCGTCGGTCCGCCCGGCGCGCGCCAGCAGCAGGCCCTTCCAGACCGTGGGCTCGGCGTTGCTCACGCCGGCGAGGGTCTGCGCGCGGTCCAGCTCGCCGAGGGCGTCGGTGAGGGTTTCCTCCGCGACAGCGAACTCGCCGATCAGCAGTCCCGGGGTCTGCAGCAGCCGCAGCAGGCCTGCCAGTGTCTGTGAGGCGGTGAGCAGCCGGTCCAGCTCGTCCAGGGGGCGGTCCGCGTCGTCCACGCGAAGGTCGACGACGACGTCGGCGTTCAGGTCGCCGGTCGCGACGGTGCGGACCACCTTGAGCGCGGCAGCCTGCTGCCCACGAAGGTCACCGCCTTGGGCCTCGCCGGCGCGCAGGGCGGCGAGCAGCCGTTGGGCCAGCGAACCCGCCGCCCCCTCGAACTCCTCGGCCATCGCCGTCCACACCTGCGGGGCGGCAACGAGGTTGGCCTGGGTGCGGCTGTGCTGTCGCACGCAGTGTCCGGCGTGGCCGATGCATCCCGGGCCGGTGTGCGTGGCTCCCGCGCCGGACACGCCGAGCATGGCTACCTGCCGGGTCGGTGCGCCGGCGTCGTCGGCGAGCAGCGAATCGAGGACCTGCTGCGGGGAACGTCCCTGCGCCATCAGGGACAGGCCGCGCACCCCGTAGGCGGGCTCGACGATCGACTGGCTCGCCACGACACCCACCCCGGCCTGGGCCCACGGGACGCAGCTGCCGACGGCGAAGAAGTGCGACTGCACGGCGACGCCGATCTCGCCGGCTTCCGGATCGAGGGCCAGGATCGAGTAGGTCACGAGACGTCCTTCGCGCCCCGTCCGACCCGTGGGATCACCTGCGAGCCGGCCTGGCGGACGAGTTCCCTGCCGCGTTCGAACGGAGCCGGGAAGAGGATCACCGAGTCCGAGCCGGCCTGGAGCAACGCCTCGATCTGGGCGGCGCACCGAGGTCCGTCCCCGACGACCGCGAGGTCGTCGAGCCACCGGTCGGGCATCTCCGCCGCCACCCGTTCCACACCCCCGGCGGCCAGCTCGGCCAGCTCGTCGTCGATGCCGTAGATGCTGATCAGATCGGTGCCCTGCATGACGGTCAGGTAGAAGGCGAGGGTGGGCCGCAGCGCGGCGCGTGCGGCGTCGACGTCGTCGTCGTGGCAGAACAGCGCGAAGGTGGCGATGCGCTTGCGCCGCTCGGCCGGGGCCGTGGCCGCCCCCTCGTCGAGCAGCCGCCGGGCCCACTCCACGTAGGCCGTCCCACTGGTCACCGACCCGACCAGGCCGTCGGCGATCCGCCCGGTCTGTCTGATCGACTTGGGGCCGACGGCGCCGACGTAGATCGGTGGGACGGGCGTGCACGGGTGGGTCAGCGTGATCTCGTTCAGGTGGTGGGCCCCGTCGAGGCTCACCGTCTCGCCCCCCAGCAGTCGGTGGACGGATTCGACCGTCTCGCGAACCGCCCGCAGCGGTGCCTTCGGCATGATCCCCATCTGGTCCAGCCAGGCGGGCAGGCCGAGCCCGATCCCGGGCCAGAACCGTCCGGGGTAGATCTGGGCGAGCGTGGCGAAGTCCAGCGCCTGGATGGAGGCGTGCCGGGTGACGGCGGACTGGATACCCAGCCCCACCGGGATCGTCGAGGTGGCGGCCAACGCGGCGGCGGCGCAGACGATTCCGCTGGTGTACCACAGGTCCTCGGTCAGCCAGAGCTCGCCGAACCCGCTGCGTTCGGCGAGGGCGGCGAGCGGGGCGATATCCGCCGGGGGGATGTGGCTTCCGATGAGAAGTCCCACCGGGCTGCTCGGGTTCATGTCACTCCAGGATCGGATCGCCGGCACGGCATCGGTCAGCACGCCAGGGCGCGTTCGGACTGCGCGAAGTGGCGGTCGAGCAGAACGGCCACCCGCTCGGGGTTCTCCAGCATCGGCATGTGCCCGACCCCGGGCATCAGGACCTGCTCGGTGCGCAGGACCCGCGCCATCTCCAGCCCCAGCGCCGGGGTACATGTCGCGTCGTGTTCCCCGGTGAGGACGAGCGCCGGAGCGGTCACCAGGGCCGCCCGCGAGGTGGAGTCGGAGGTCACCGTCGCGTACCAGACTCGTTTGACCGTCTCGACGTCATTGGGGTTGGCCAGGCTGAGCCCCAGTTCGATGATCTCCTGGGGGCAGCCGGGTCCGAAGGTGATCTCGGGGAAGACCTTGCGGAACGTCCCGGCCACCCCGAGCTCGTCGAAGGTGTCGAGGACCGCGGCCACATCGACGCCGGTGAAGTGCAGCGAGCTGCCGATGCCGGCGACCGAGACGACCTGACCCGGTCGGCGTGCGGCCAGGCAGCAGGCGAGAGAACCACCGAGCGACCCGCCGACGACGTGCATCGGGCCCGAGACGCCCTGTGCGTCGAGGAACGCCTCACAGTCGCTGACCCATGCGTCGAGCCCGAGGTCACCCGCCGTGTCGGACGTACCGTGCGCCCGCAGATCGGGCAGCAGGCAGCGCCGTCGCGGCCGCAGCCGCTCGACGACGTCGGCCCAGATCCGACCCTGCATGTTGATCGGGTGGATGAACAGCACCGGGACGGTGTCGTCGGCAGCGTCGGCGGTGACCCAGCCGGCGAGCCGGCCCGCCGGCCCGTCGACCGTCACCGGCTCGAGCGCCGTGCGCGTGCCACCGGAGGGTGTGGGGCGGTCGTCAGCCATGCCCCGAGCTTCGCCGCGGCCGGCGGGTCTGCCTATCCGTCGTGCGGCGGGGCGGGGATGAACCTTGGTTCAACCGTTCGGTGGGCGCAGCTGCCTGGGCTAACGCAGCAGTCCCCGCCGCATCGCGACGGCCACCGCCGCCGCCCGGTCGGAGACCTCGAGCTTCTCGTAGATCCGCTGCAGATGGCTCTTGACCGTCGCGACGGTCAGACTGAGCTCGCCGCCAATCTCCGACGCGGATCGCCCCTCGGCCACCAGGCGCAGGACCTGGATCTCGCGTGGGCTCAACAGCGGGCGGTCGACGAGACTGCGGCGGGCCTGGATCTCGCGGGTGAGGCCGGTCTGGAAGGCCGCGGGAATGACGCTCTGGCCACGGGCCACGGCCCGCACGGCCTCGACGATCTCGCTCGACGTCGACGCCTTGAGCAGGAAGGCACGCGCGCCGCGGCTGAACGCCTCGTACACCGTCGCGCTGTCGCCGAACGCCGACAGCACCACGACTCCGGTGGGCAGGCGTTCGACCCCGACGGATTCGAGCACGGCCATCCCGTCGAGATCGGGCAGCCGCAGGTCGAGGATCGCCACCTGCGGGCGGAGCCTGCGGATGGCCTCGAGCGCCTCATGGCCCCCGGACACGCTCGCCACCAACGCGAGCCCCGGATCGCGCAGCAGCTCGCGGGAAAGACCGTCACGGTAGACGGGATGGTCGTCGGCGACCAGCACCGTGAGCCGCTCACCCGCCGTGGACGTGCTGCCGGGTCTGAGCGGCTCAGCCATCCGTCGGCTCCCGTTCCGGTTGCGCGCCGACGCTCCATGACGACCCGGGGACGTCGAGACGCCGCTCGACGGGCCGGGCGATCGGGTTCGTTGCCTGCACGGAACGTGAGAATGCCAGTGGAGCGAACCGGACACGGTCGGCCCAGCCGCCCGGTGTGTCGTCACCGAGGCTACCGACCGGTCTTCCGGGTGTCGTGGTCGTCCACCGGCTCTCGGAGCGCATGCACCCGCCGCAGGAGATCGGCCACGTCGACCGGTTTGGTGATGTAGTCGGCGACCCCCATGGCGGTCAGCCGGTCGATCTGCGCGCTGGTCGCGTCCGCCGAGAGCACGGCCACCGGGACGTCGCGGGTCCGCGGGTCGGCCCGCAGCGAGACGAGGACGGCCTCACCCGGTGTGTCCGGTAGGTGCAGGTCGAGCAGGATCACGTCGGGCCGGTCCCGCGCCGCGTCGCTCAGGCCCGCGCTACCGGTCCGCGCGATCCGCAATGTGACCTCGGGGCACAGCGCGAAGACTCGGCGGACGAGCTCCTCATTCGCCTCGTCGTTCTCGATGTACAGAATCCTGGTCGGCGCGAACGACGGAACGGTGAACGTCGGAGAACCACGGCCGCCGAACACGACGCTGTGGGCATCCCGCGGGGCATCGGTCGCGGGCAGGTCGAGGTAGAAGGTGCAGCCCGGGCCCTCGGTGCCGCGCAGCACCCCGATCCGCCCGCCCATCGCCTCGGCGAGGCTTTTCGACAGGGCCAGGCCGAGACCGGTTCCCTCGGTGTCCGAGCCCGCGGCCGCCAGCCGTTCGAAGGGAAGAAAGAGCTCGTCCAGGTCGGCGTCGTCGAGCCCGGGGCCCGTGTCGGTGATCAGGTACCGCAGCAGGCCGTCGTCGGCCCGTCGAAACGACACGGTGACCGCCCCGTCCTCCCGGTTGTACTTGATCCCGTTGCCCAGCACGTTGAGCAGGATCTGCTTGAGCCGCTGGTAGTCGGCGACCACGAACTCGTAGAGCCCGCCGTGCAGATCGCACGACAGCTCGACGCCGCACTTCCCGGCGAGCGGCCGGAGCAGCTCGATCGCCTCCATCAGGGGCTCCACGGCGTGCACCGGTTCCGGCGACAGGACCAGGTGGCCGGCCTCGATCCGGGACTGTTCGAGAACGTCGGTGATCAGCGCGAGCAGGTGGCTGGCGGCGCTGATGATCCGGTCCACCGATTCCCGGACGTCGTCGCCGAGGGGCTGCAGCTGCAGCAGCTGGCCGAACCCGAGAATCGAGTTGAGCGGTGTGCGCAGCTCGTGGCTCATCCGCGACAGCAGCTCGCTCTTGGCCCGGCTGGCCCGTTCGGCCTCGTCGCGGGCGTCGCGGGCGGCGGCCTCGGCCCGCTTCAGATCGGTGATCTCGGTGGAGATTCCGGCGACGGCGACGAGCTGCCCGGACTCGTCGAACAGCGGAAACTTGACCGTCCGGTACGCGCCGTGCGGACCCGGTGCCGGCTCCTCGAACTCATGTGCGCGTCGGGTGTCGCGCACGAGCTTGTCGTTCGCACTGAACGCGCGGGCGATGTCGGGGGGAAACACGAAGTAGTCGGACTTGCCGACCACCCCGTCGGGCGGGACACCGAATTGCGACCCGAAGTACTCGTTGATGTAGACGAACCGGCCGTCCAGGTCCTTGACGTAGATGAGGGCGGGGGAGTTCTCCACGATGTCCTGGAGGACGCGCACCGAGTGGGGTAGGGGGCCATCACCCGCCAGCATCCGGTCCGTGCGGTCCTCGAGGGCGATGACCACGTCGTAGGGCGCGCTGCCGTCTCCCGAGGCGACGCCTGCCCGCAGCTCGACCCGGACCCGCCGGCCACCGGATCCGGTGCACCGCGCCACGACGGTGGCCGGCTGTCCGGAGGACGCCACCGTGGCGAGTACCGCGGCAGATCCCGGGGGAAGGTCGACGAGCTCGTCGAACGGCCGGCCGACCAGCCGGGCGGCCGGTGCATCGAGGAGCTCGCAGCAGGCTGCGTTCACGTCGGTGATCCAGCCACGCCCCGCCGCGTCGATCGAGATGAGCACAAGGGCGCACGGAGCGGACCAGAATCCCACCGCCCGGCGGTCCTCTGCCGTGCCCGGCGAGGTCGGGACCACATCGGACTCCGTCACCGGATCACCTCGCCCGCCCATGCTCAGCGAGAGCATAGGCGGCTGGGCCGTGCACCGGGCACGGCGTGCGGTGGTCCGTCATCGGATCGCGGGTCCGCCGGACCTGGGTGATCCGCCGAACGGTGGGTTCCCGGTTCGGCACGGTTCCAGACCGTCGGGCGGGGCGGCGGGGCGCCAGGGACGCAGCCGCGGCAGCCAGCCGGGCACGTTGCGGCGGTACTCCTCGTACTCGGCGCCGTAGGTCCGGGCCAGCGCGGGCTCCTCGACGCGGCGGACGAAGATCGCGACGGGCACCGCCGCGATCATGGGGTAGAGCAGGAGCCGCGGACGGCCGAGCAGCAGCGCCTGCCCGGTGACCGCCACCCCCATCGCGACGTACATCGGGTGGCGGACGTGGCGGTAGATCCCGCCGACGACCAGCCGCTCCGGCGGCGCCATCGGCGCCGGTGTGCCCACCCCCTCGGTGACGAAGCGGGTGAAGCAGGAGGCGAGCACCGTCGCACCGCCGCCGACCAGGAGGGCACCGACCACGCGGGCGGGCGTCCCGCCGGGCACCGGACGCCGGACGCGCCACCGGGTCAGCAGCCACGGGATCACCCCGACGAACACCGACGGCCCCGCCGTCATCAGCACGGTGCCGGCCGCCGCCCGCCGCCTGCGGGCGGCCAGGTCAGAAGACTCCGCCATGGCTCATTGTCGGCCCGCGAGGTACGCCGTCAACGCCGCGGCGTTCAGCGAGGAGTGGGATGTCGCACCGTGGCGCTCATCTGTTCCGGTCCGCGGCGGTGGGCCCCGTCGAGTACCTCGCGCAGCCTGCGGGCGAAGGCCTCGGGCTGGCCGGCATAGCCGGACTCGTCGCCGAGGAAGCCGCCGTGGTGGCTCGGGAACACCGTCGCCTGTTGGCCGAGCAGGGCGGCCGTCGCCGCCGCAGTGCGTCCGGTGAAGACGGTGCGTGACTCCTCGCCCACCGCGATCACGATTCGGGTGGGCGCCGCGGTCAGCGCGTCGACGTCGGGGCGAAAGCTGCTGACCGCCCAGGACCGGTCGGACAGCAGCGGGTCGTCCCTGGTGCCGTCGTCCTCGGCCGGCATCCCGAACGCGGCGGGATCCGGCACGGGCTGGGCGAAGTAGTCGTCGGTGAACTCGCCCTCCCACGACGTCATCGCGATGAAGGCCGCCATGCCGGCACCCCGGCCCCGGTCCTGGTAGACGTCCCGGACGGCGGCCCGGGCGCGCTCGGCGGCCGCGGCGTCGGGAAGCACGGGGATGAGCGGCGGCTCGTGTGCGACCAGCGTGACGACGTCGTCGGGGTACGCCGCGACGAGGGCGAGCGCGGTCACCGCGCCGCCGCTGCTCGCGAACATCTCGACCGGGCCCGAGCCGAGCGCCTCGATGAGAGCGTGTACGTCGGCTGCCTGTACGGCGGGTACATGATCGACCCGGCCGTCCTTGCGGATGCTGTGGCCGAGGCCGCGGGGGTCGTAGGTGACCACCGTGCGGTCGGGGAAGTGCGTCCGCAACGTACCGAATCCGCTGGCATCCATGGGTTGACCGATCATGACCAGCGGTGGGCGCCCGTCAGTCGTCGGCAGCGGGCCGTGGACGTGGTAGGCGAGATCGACCTCGGGGGTCGTGAGTAGGTGGGCCGTCATGACAGCTCCGACTGCATCCGGGGGGCGAACTCATCGGCCGATGGGCGCTGGTCACTTCGTGGTGACCGCCCGCCGGATGACATCCGGCCG
>NZ_JBHSQW010000044.1:260290-283547 GCF_042658695.1 Pseudonocardia hispaniensis
TGGTCGGCCACCATCACGGTGTCGTCGGCCCGACTCGCCTCGCGCCGTGGCCCGAGCAGGTGCGGGCCGCGCTGGGCGGGCAGGCTCAGCCCCTGCCGCAGCTCACGTGGCGTCCAGCAGCGCGGCGAGCTTGGTGACGGTGTTCCAGTTCCGTCCGGTGACGACGAGGTTCCAGTGCTTCATCACGAACGCGGAGACGTCGGGCGCCTGCAGGATCCCGTCGGGGCACCACTGGTAGATCACCCGGTCGCCGAGGCGGATGCGCTGCGGGTCGAGGGCGGTCGGGTCGTGCTCGGCCGCAGCCGCGGACATCGCCTGGCGCCAGCAACGCGCCGCCCACACCACCACCGGCGACTGACCCCTCCGCCCCCGACGGTGTCTGCTAACCCCGCCACCGACCCCGGTGCGCGGGGCTCGCCGGTTTCATCCGCCTGGCACCGGAGTGGAATGCCTGAGCAAGGTGTCGGTGTCCTGTTCTACCGTCGACGGACGATCTCTGTGTAGCCGATCAGTGGGAAGCGAGGTGGACTACACGAACACTTCTACCTCGGCGTCACCGGCATCGCCGACGAGGACGGCCGCCGCTGGCCGGTCGCCCTCAACGATCTGCGCGCCTTCGCCAGCGGGCTAGAGGCTCTCTATCAGCAGCGGCTCGAAGCCGCGCTCTATGACGATCCCGGCTGGGTGTTCGCCTTCGCGCTCACCGAGGGCGAACCCGAGCGTCGAGAAATCACTGGGCTCGATCCTGAACTTGTCGAGACCATCCTCGCCCCTACTGCCGGCCTCAGAACGTCCGCCAGCGGTGGGACCTCGGCGAGCTCGCCTGACTGACCTGCTGTCAGCCGCCTCTGAAGATGACGACGTAGCGCAGGACTGTTCCAAGATTGGAGTTCTCGCCCGACACGCCGGGCTGAGGTCCGACGGGATGGGCACTGTGAGTGGTGACATCGGAGCTTGAGAGTCCACGCAGGAGTGAGTCCAGGGTGGCGCGGGAGCTGTCGCCGGAGCAGGCCGCCGCGGCGGGATGGTGCCGAGGCCGGCGGTGCCCCTTCTATTCAGCTCTGGGCCGGGATTCTCGCCGCAGCGATCGGAGGGGTGATCTGGAAATGGTAATGACCAGAGAGCCGCCGGGGAGATCTCTGCGTAATTGGTGATCAGGAGGGGCGCAGCTGGTGGGTTCTGACGATTGGGCCTGGCTGTCGGTCTGGGCGAAGACGGGCCGAGATCCATTGAACTCGGCTGCAGTGACGCGCTGGCTTCCGTTGCACCAGCATCTCGCTGATACGGCGGGGGTTGCGGGACTGCTGGTGGATCAGTGGGTGTCGCCCCAGGTACTCGCTCGTCTCGCCCGCGACCTCGACGGGGACGCGGTCGAGGTCCGCCGGCTGGTCACTTGGCTGGCCGCCGTGCACGACGTAGGCAAGGCCAGCCCGGCATTCGCCGTGCAGAACGACCGCCTAGCCGACGTGATGCGTGCCCGAGGCTTGGTGGCGCCGCCGAGGCTTAAGGACGACCCGCAGCGGTCGAGGGCGCGCCACGAATACGTGGGTCAGGACGCGGTGCGGCGCTGGCTCGCCGACGAACTGGGGTTCAGATTTCGCGGAGCGGCAGCTCAGCTCGCCGGTGTCATCGGCGCCCACCACGGCGTGCCGTCGACACCGAGCGATATCGCGTTGGTGCGGGAGCGGTCCGACCTCGCCGGTCGGGGAGAGTGGGAGCAAGCCCGCGCAGCGGTGCTGCGCTGGGCCACGGACCTGGTCGGCGGGCCGGCCGTGGTGAAGCGGTTCGCCGATGTCACGTTCGACCGGCCGTCGCAGGTGTTGCTCGCCGCCCTGGTGATCATGGCGGACTGGATCGCCTCGAACGACGAGCTGTTCCCGCTGGATCCGCTACACACTGCGCAGGAGCCGCCGGTCCGACCCGATCCGGACCGGACCGCGGCCCGGGTGGGCGCCGGATGGAGGGAGCTGGAGCTCCCGCCGCGCTGGACACCCCGGCCGGTCGACGACGTGCCCGAGGCCTTCGCCGCCCGCTTCGGGCGGGATCCAGCCACGGTGCGTCCAGTCCAGGTGGCTGCGGTCGAGGCGGCGCGGGCCCAGGAACGGCCCGGCCTGGTGGTGGTCGAGGCGCCGATGGGGGAGGGTAAGACGGAGGCGGCGCTGCTCGCCGCGGAGGCCCTAGCGGCCCGCTTCGATGCCGACGGCTGTTTCGTCGCGCTGCCGACGCGGGCGACCACCGATGCGATGTTCGGGCGAGTACTCGCCTGGATGCGGGTGCTGCCCGGGCTCGCCGCGGACGCCAGCGTGATGCTCGCCCACGGCACCGCGAGCCTGAACGACGAGTACCGCGGCCTGCTGTGGCGGGGGCAGATCCGCGACGTGGGGGATGGCGGCGACGAGGCGGGCATCGCGCATCACTGGCTGCGGGGCCGCAAGAAGGGGCCGCTGGCGCAGTTCGTGATCGGCACCGTGGACCAGGTGCTGGTTGCCGGGTTGAAGAGTCGGCATCTGATGTTGCGGCACCTCGCGCTGGCCGGGAAGGTCGTGGTGATCGACGAGGTACACGCCTACGACGTGTACATGTCGAGCTATCTCGATCGGGTACTGCACTGGCTGGGCGCCTACGGCGCCCCGGTGGTGCTGCTGTCCGCAACCCTACCGGCGGCCCGCCGGGCCGAGCTGCTCGCGGCCTATGACAGCGGTCGAGCCGGAGCACCAGAGCCACCGATCGAGGAACCCGGCTACCCGGTGGTGCTCGCCTCCGGGGACCGGCCGCGCCCGGTACCCGCGAGCGGCACCCCGAGGCCGGTCGTGCTCGAGCGCCTGGTCGAGGACCCCGAGCTGGACGACCTCGACGCACTCGTCGACACCCTGCGGACGGGGCTGGCCAAGGGCGGCTGCGCCGTGGTCATCCGCAACACGGTGGCGCGGGTGCAGAAGACTGCGGACACGCTGGTCGCGGTGTTCGGCGAGGAGCACGTCACCGTCACCCACTCGCGGTTCCTGGCCTGCGACCGGGCCCACCTGGACGCGGAGCTGCTGCGCCGGTTCGGCCCGCCCGGCCCGGGCACACAGCGCCCACCCCTGCACATCGTGGTGGCCACCCAGGTGGTCGAGCAGTCCCTGGACGTGGACTTCGACCTGATGGTCACCGATCTCGCCCCGATCGACCTGGTGCTGCAGCGAATGGGGCGACTGCACCGGCACGCGCGGCGGCGACCCGCGGGGTTGGAGCGCGCGCGCTGTGTGCTCACCGGGGTCGAGGACTGGGCCGGCGCGCCGGTTCGAGCCGTAGCCGGCAGCCGCCGTGTCTACGGCGAGCACGTCCTGCTGCGGGCCGCCGCGCTGCTCACCGACCGGGAGCGGATCACGCTGCCGACCGACATCGCGCCGCTCGTGCAGACCGGCTACGGCGCACTGATGCCAGGCCCGGCCGCGTGGCACGAGAAGATGCGCACCGCCCAGCAGACCCACGAGCTGGAGATCGTCCGGCGCCGCGAGCAGGCCGCCGAGTTCCTGCTCGGCGATGTTGGCGGGCCCAGGGCGACGCTTGACGGCTGGGTGCGCGCCGGTGTCGGTGACGCCGACGGGGACGGCGAGGACCCGCGCCGGGTTGGGCAGGTGCGCGACGGCGCCGAATCGGTCGAGGTCCTCGTGGTGCAGCGCGACCGGGACGGCGGGCTGCGCACCCCCGACTGGATCGCCAAGAACGCCGGGGTGCAGATCCCACTGGATGAGCAGGTGCCCGGCAAGCTGGCCCGCACGATCGCCGCCTGTGCCCTGCGCCTGCCGGTCGGGATGAGCCAGCTGAACCCGGTCGGCGACGGGGTGATCCGCGCGCTGGAGCAGAACCACTACGCGAGCTTCGACCGGTCGCCGCTGTTGAGCGGCCAGCTCGTGCTCGTCCTTGACGACGACCGCACCGCCGAGCTGCGACACGGCGCCGCGGCGTTCCGCCTCACCTACGACCTGCGGCGAGGCCTCCTGCACCAGCAGCTATGACCCCACAGCCGCGGAGGGACGGTCTCCTCGGAAGGGGAAACCGTCCCTCCCCGCGACGGCGGGGAATACGACCGCAGCGCTCGATGCACAGGATCACCCCCGACTGAATCGGGGAGGTCCCCAGGGTATCTCCGGGACTCGCTGATCACACATTCGGCGGTACAGGGCACGTTGCACGTTCCTTATGGTTTCCGTCACCTGATCAACAGGTTCCAGCTCCCGCGGAGACGTTAACGTGACTGACCCTGCCCCACCCTCGTTCGACCTGATCCATCAACCCTGGATCCCCGGCCACGAACGCGACGGCACCGTCGCCGAGCAGGGCATCCTGCGCACCCTCGGCCGCGCCCACGACCTTGCCGGGATCTCCGGAGACGTCCCGACCCAGGTCTTCGCGTTGACCCGGCTGCTGCTGGCCGTGCTGCACGGCGCCCTGGGCGGGCCGCGCGACCTGGACGAGTGGGAACAGCTCTGGACCGAGGAGCGGCTGCCCGTCGAGCAGATCGCCGACTACCTCGCCCGACACCGGCACCGATTCGACCTGTTCCACCCGGCGGCACCGTTCCTGCAGGTGGCCGACCTGCGCACGGCCAAGAACGAGACGAGTGAGCTGTCCAAACTCATCGCCGACGTGCCGAACGGGGTCCCGTTCTTCACCACCCGGCTGGGCGGCGAACTCTCACTGTCCTATGCGGAGGCGGCCCGTTGGCTGGTGCACTGCCACGCCTTCGACCCATCGGGCATCAAGTCCGGCGCCGTGGGGGACAACCGGGTCAGGAACGGCAAGGGCTATCCGATCGGGGTCGCGTGGAGCGGGCTGCTCGGCGGAGTGCTGCTGGAGGGCGCCACGCTCAAGCAAACGCTGCTGCTCAATCTCCTCCCGCGCGACTTCTCCGACTACGCCCGCGACCCACATGAGGACCGCCCGGTCTGGGAGCGCGACCCGGCCACCGCCGCCGAGGAGTTTCCCGGGGGGCGGCCACCGACCGGGCCGGTCGACCTCTACCTCTGGCAGAGTCGCCGCATCCGTCTCCTTGCCGACGGCGGCCGGGTGAGGAGGGTGCTGATCTCGAACGGCGAGCGGCTCACCCCGCAGAACAAGCACGGCGTGGAGCCACACACGGCGTGGCGGCGAAGCGAGGCCCAGGAGAAGAAACTCGGCAGCACCACGCCGGTCTACATGCCGCGCGAGCACGACCCGGACCGGACGATGTGGCGCGGCCTGGAGTCGCTGCTTCCCGACTGGTCGTCCCGACAGGGAAAGGCCGGAGGCCGCTTCATCGCTCCGGGGATCCTGGAGTGGCTCGGCCATCTCGGTAACGAGCGAATCCTTCCACCCGACCATCAGGTTCGAGTCCGGGCGATCGGCATGGTGTACGGCTCGCAGAGCTCGGTGGTCGACGACATCGTCCACGACAGGCTGGCCCTACGGACCATCCTCGCCGGCCGCGACGCCACGGGCCTGGCCGGAGTCGCGGTGAGTTGCGTGGAGGCCGCCGAGGTCGCCGCGCAGGCCGTCGGCCGGCTCGCCGGCGACCTCGCCGCTGCCGCGGGCGGGAACGGCGACGGACCACGTAACCAGGCCAGGGAGCGGGTCTACTCCCAACTTGACGCCCCCTTCCGCACCTGGCTGCTGACCGTGGGCACCGGCCCGAACGAGCAGCAACTGCAGACCACCTGGCACAAGGAGGTGTTCCGCATCGTGCGGGCCGCCTCTGGGGAGCTGCTGCAGAACATCCCTCCCGCGTGCTGGGAGGGCCGCCGGGTCGGCACCCAGCCGAGCTTCACCGCCGCCCACGCCGAGGCCCAGTTCTGGCGGTCCCTACGTGCCGCGCTGCCACTGGCCTTCGCCGACGAGCCGGAGAAACCGGCCGCATGACCACCGCTCACCCCGGAAGGAGCACGGTGACCACCAGCCCGACCGAGTCCGCCCCCCGCCCCGGGACCGCCGGCCAGTTCGTCGACACGCAGGCCTCCGACCTGCAGAACCGCCTGCTCAACCCTGACTACCGCGATCCGGCTGCGGTCGCCGCTCTCGCCCGGCTGCGCCACGGGGCCGGCAAGGCGCCCGGCGAGGTGCTCGACATCCTCGAATTTACCGTCTCCGACACCTTCGCCCCCGGGCCCGAGGACGCACCCGGCCCGGAGGAGTGGGCCGTACATGTCGCCCTGACGCTGTTCGCCGTTCATCAGCAGTCCCGCGGCGAGCGGATGCACCGCCGCGGCCGCGGCCTCGGCACCGCGCTGCGCTCCCTACACACCGGCGCCCCGACCGACATCCCCGATCCGCTCCTGCGGCGGTTCCGCATGCTCGGCACCGCCAACTCGTTCCCCGAGCTGACCCACCACCTGCGCGGCGCCGTACAGTTGCTGCGCGCCGCCGGCGTCCCGCTGGACTACGGCCGCCTCGCCGACCAACTCGTCACCTGGCAGCGGTTCGGCCCGGACCGCGTCCAGCTCACCTGGGGCCGCGAGTTCTACCGCACCCACCGCACCATCCCGCCCGCCGAGCAGCCCACCGCCGCGCCGCCTGCTCAGCCGGCCGATGACCAATCCGCCGCCTGATCCGCCCGGAAGGAACACCGTGACCCGCACCATCATCGACGTCCACGTCCTACAGACCGTCCCGCCCAGCAACCTCAACCGCGACGACACCGGCAGCCCCAAGACCGCCCGCTACGGCGGCGTGGTCCGGGCCCGCGTGTCCAGCCAGGCCTGGAAGCGCGCCACCCGCACCGCCTTCGACGGCCTTCTCGACCGCACCGAGCTGGGCGTGCGCAGCCGCCGGCTGGTCGAGCTGCTCGGCGAGGAGATCACCCGGCAGGATCCGGCCCTGGCCGAGCAGGCCCCGCAGCTGGCTAAGGACGTCCTCACCGCGGTCGGCATCAAAACCACGGCGCCAAAGAACAAGAAGGACGCCCCGGAGGAGTCCGGCTACCTGGTCTTCCTCAGCCACCGGCAGATCACCGGGCTCGCCGAGCTCGCCGCCCGGGCCAGTCGGGCCGGAGAGCCGATCGCCAAGACCGAGGCCCGCAAGCGCGCCGACACCGAGCACTCGGTCGACGTGGCGCTGTTCGGGCGGATGGTCGCCGAAGCTACCGACCTCAACGTCGACGCCGCCGCGCAGGTGGCCCACGCCATCTCCGTGCACGCGGTGCAGAACGAGTACGACTACTTCACCGCGGTCGACGACCACAAGAACGCCGACGACGAGGAGGATGCCGGCGCCGGCATGATCGGCACAGTCGAGTTCAACTCCTCCACCCTGTACCGCTACGCCACCGTCGACGTCGACCGACTGCGCGACAACCTCGGCGACGCCAAGGCCACCCGCCGCGCTGTGGAGGCGTTCGTCCGGGCATTCGTGCTGAGCATGCCCACCGGCAAGCAGAACACCTTCGCCAACCGCACCCTGCCCGACGCGGTGCTGGTCGTGTTGCGCGAGACCCAGCCAGTCAACCTGGTCGGCGCCTTCGAAGACGCGGTCACCGAATCGGCCCGCATCCCAGCCGCCATCGACCGACTCGCCCGGCACGCCACCGAGGTCGCCCAAGCCTACGCCGCGACCCCGGTCGCGGCGTGGACGTTCGGGCCGGGGGAGCGGCTGGCCCCGCTTGCCGAGATCGCCACCCGCGGCGACGTCGATACCACGATCTCCGCGCTCGGCGAGGCCGTCGCGGCCCGGCTCGCATGACCGCGCCCGCGCTCAATCCTCGGGGGGCGTCGTGACCGCGCTGTTGCTGCGCCTGGCCGGGCCGCTGCAGTCGTGGGGCACCAAGAGCCGGTTCACCCGCCGCGGCACTGACCGGATTCCCAGCAAGAGCGGGCTCATCGGGCTGCTCGCCGCCGCCCAGGGCCGGCGCCGCACCGACCCACTTGAGGAGCTGCTCGGGCTGAAGCTGGCGGTGCGCACCGAGCAGCCCGGGCGCATGGAGCGCGACTTCCAGACCGCCGCTCGGCCCGGGGAACGGACCCCGGTCTCGGTGTCGACCCGCCACTACCTCGCCGACGCGGTCTTCCTGGCCGCCGTCGAAGGCGACCCGGCACTGCTGGAAGGCCTGCAGGCGGCGCTGCGCCGCCCGCACTTCCCGCTCTACCTGGGCCGCCGCTCCTGCCCCCCGGCCGGGCCGATCGAGCACGGTCTGCGTGACAGGGCCGCCGTCGACGCACTCATCGCCGAACCCTGGCACGCCGCCCCGTGGTTCCAGAAGGCCTGGCAGGCCCCCACGGCCTCGCTCGAGCTCGTCGCCGACTGCGACCCCGGTGAGCCCGAGGCCGAGCTGGTACGCGACGAACCGCTGAGCTTCGACCCCCGCCACCGGCAGTGGGAGTGGCGCTCCGTTCGCCACCACGACCCCGTCACTGTGGAGAACCCGATGTTCGTGGAGAACCCGATGCTCGCCGGCGACCGGCACGACCCGATGGCGGTCTTGTAGATGCACTTCACCAGGTTCGAGATCAACCCGCAGCGGCGGGCCGCCCGAGCGATGCTGGCCTCACCGCAACGGATGCACGCTGCGGTGCTCGCCGGGTTCCCCGAGTCCCGCGACGAGCACGCCGCCGGCCGGATCCTGTGGCGACTCGACGAGGGCCGCCACGACGTCGTGCTCTACGTCGTCAGCCCCGGCAAGCCCGACCTGACCCACCTCGTGGAGACCATCGGCCGCCCCACCTACGGCTGGCAGACCCGCGACTACGGCCCTTTCCTCGACCGGCTCGCGGCCGGGGACCGATGGGCCTTCCGGCTGCTCGCCAACCCCGTCCACAACATCCGCCCCACCGAGGGCGGGCGCGGCAAACGGGTCGGCCACATCACCGTCGCCCAGCAGACCGACTGGTTCCTCCGCCAAGCCGAACGCCACGGGTTGGCGGTGCTCACCGGCGCGCTCGGCGAACCCGACGTCGCCGTCCGGTCCCGGCGCACCCTGCGATTCGCCCGCGGCCCACGCACGGTCACCCTGTCCACCGCCGTGTTCGAGGGCATCCTGCGGGTCGAGGACCCAGCGGCGCTGCGGGCCGCGCTGGTCGGCGGAATCGGCCCCGGCAAGGGCTACGGCTGCGGCCTGCTCACCCTCGCCGCCCCGTGAAACCGATCCCCGGCGCCAAACCCGTCCCGCTCGGCCAGCTCGTCCGCGCCCAAGACCGGCTCAGCTTCATCTACCTCGAGCACTGCGTCATACACCGTGCCGCCAACGCCATCACCGCCCGCGACGCCAAGGGCACCGTGCACATCCCGGCCGCATCACTAGGCGCGCTGCTGCTCGGGCCCGGAACGACGGTCAGCCAGCAGGCGATGGTGCTGCTGGCCGAAAGCGGCTCGACCGCGGTGTGGGTGGGGGAGCAGGGAGTGCGCTACTACGCGCACGGCCGCTCGCTCGCCCGGTCGTCCAGCCTGCTGGAGGCCCAAGCCGCGAAGGTGTCGAACCAGCGGTCAAGGCTGGCGGTGGCCCGGCAGATGTACGCGATGCGCTTCCCGGGCGAGGACACCTCCAGGCTCACGATGCAGCAGCTGCGCGGACGCGAAGGGGCCCGGGTGCGCCGGCTCTACCGAGAACATGCCGCGCGCACCGGCGTCAAGTGGTCCAAGCGCGACTACCAGGTCGACGACTTCGCCGCCGGAACACCGGTCAACCAGGCCCTCTCGGCGGCCAACACGTCGCTGTACGGGGTGGTGCACGCAGTGATCGTCGCGCTCGGCTGCGCGCCCGGGCTCGGGTTCGTGCACACCGGACACGTCTTGTCGTTCGTGTTCGACATCGCCGACCTCTATAAGGCCGAGATCGCCATCCCGATCGCCTTCGACATCGCCGCTGCGGACGTCGCCGACATCGGTGCCGAAACGCGGCGGGCGGTGCGTGACCACATGAAGGGCAGCACCTTCCTCGAGACCTGCGTCCGCGACATCAAAGCCCTGCTACTCGACGATGACCAGAAAGCAACCGAGTACGGCCCGGACACCTTCGATGCGGACGTGGTCATGCTCTGGGACGACAACGGGCGCCGCGTCGCTGCGGGGACCTCGTACGGCTCCTCCGACGACGGGTACGTCGAGACCGACCCTTCCTATGTCGAAATCGCCCAGTGGATGGACGAGGACTGGTGACCGTCATCGTCGTGGCTGCCTGCCCGGTCGGCCTGCGCGGACACCTCACCCGCTGGCTGCTGGAGATCTCCGCCGGCGTGTTCGTTGGCCGGGTTTCCGCCCGCGTCCGAGATCTGCTCTGGCAGCGGACCGTCGAGATGGTCAAGTCCGGCCGGGCAATCATGGTGTTCTCGGCCAACAACGAGCAGGGCCTCGATTTCAAGGTCCACAAACACGAATGGAGCCCGATCGACATCGAGGGACTGAGCCTGATGCTCCGGCCGAACGAGACGACCGGTGATCCAGCACAGGCGTCCGCGGAGCGCACACATGGCTGGAGCAGCGCAAGCCGGCGCCGGCGGTTCCGAAGGCGGTGAGCTCCCACACAAGTCGACTCTGAACGGCAAGCTCCCTAACTAACATCACTGCTCAGCAAGTGTCGTCCCCGCGCTCGCGGGGGTGGTCCCACGCATCGGTTCGCGTCACGGGCGAGGATGCGGTCGTCCCCGCGCTCGCGGGGGTGGTCCCGGCTCGTGGTGTGGAAGGGGCCGCTGCCCGCGGTCGTCCCCGCGCTCGCGGGGGTGGTCCCACCCCCCACACTTGCAGCGGGTGGAGCCCGAGGTCGTCCCCGCGCTCGCGGGGGTGGTCCCCGGTCCGTCGCCGCCAACACCCACCCGTCACCGTCGTCCCCGCGCTCGCGGGGGTGGTCCCTGGTGGAGAGCCGCGGGTTCAACGCCACGATCGTCGTCCCCGCGCTCGCGGGGGTGGTCCCTCATCGAGCTGACTGTAAATGCCGTGCCCACCGTCGTCCCCGCGCTCGCGGGGGTGGTCCCAAACCCCGCTACCCGGAGCCGCCACCCAACGGGTCGTCCCCGCGCTCGCGGGGGTGGTCCGTCGCGGCTTCAGTAGTGTCTCTCGCTCTTGGAGTCGTCCCCGCGCTCGCGGGGGTGGTCCCCGGTGGCTCGAACGCCGCCGGTGCTGAGGACGGTCGTCCCCGCGCTCGCGGGGGTGGTCCCTTTCCGGAACACTTCCTAGACGACGGCATGTTGTCGTCCCCGCGCTCGCGGGGGTGGTCCCCGGAGCATTCGTAGTGGACTCTGGCGAAGAGTGTCGTCCCCGCGCTCGCGGGGGTGGTCCCCCTCGCCTGGGCGCCGGACACGGATGCCGACCGTCGTCCCCGCGCTCGCGGGGGTGGTCCCAGGCGTCGCAGCGCCTCATGGGCGGATCCGGTGTCGTCCCCGCGCTCGCGGGGGTGGTCCCCCCGCCTACCTGTTGGATGCGCTCAAGTCGTGGTCGTCCCCGCGCTCGCGGGGGTGGTCCCTGGAGACACTTTTCGGCTTCCCGGTAGTGATCGTCGTCCCCGCGCTCGCGGGGGTGGTCCCAGCCCGCGCAGCTCGACCAAGTAGCCGATGACGTCGTCCCCGCGCTCGCGGGGGTGGTCCCCGGATCGGCGTCCGGCTCGGAGTCCAGCTCTGGTCGTCCCCGCGCTCGCGGGGGTGGTCCCGCGAGCAGTGCGTGCACCTGGGCGTCACGCTGTCGTCCCCGCGCTCGCGGGGGTGGTCCCCTCACCGACCAGGGTGCCGCCCAAATCTATGCGTCGTCCCCGCGCTCGCGGGGGTGGTCCCAGGCCGGTGAGGAAGTCCCACACCCGGTTGGCGTCGTCCCCGCGCTCGCGGGGGTGGTCCCGGCGGTCACGTCTGCGGCCAGGGTGGCGGCGTGTCGTCCCCGCGCTCGCGGGGGTGGTCCCGTCCGCTATGAACCAACCTTCGTCAATGACTAGTCGTCCCCGCGCTCGCGGGGGTGGTCCCAGCGCCCCCAACGCGCGGCCGTGGGTGCCGTCGTCGTCCCCGCGCTCGCGGGGGTGGTCCCCTGTGGCAGATCAACGGGTACGCGGCCGCGGTGTCGTCCCCGCGCTCGCGGGGGTGGTCCTCGCCGGAGAACGTCCCGATCGGTGACTACGTCGTCGTCCCCGCGCTCGCGGGGGTGGTCCCGGTCGGCACCGAATGATCGGTGGCGAACGTGTGTCGTCCCCGCGCTCGCGGGGGTGGTCCTCTGGGGCTACTGGGACAGCGCCGATAAGTACAGTCGTCCCCGCGCTCGCGGGGGTGGTCCTAGCGAAGACAGGCCAATAGATCATGCCCTTAAGTCGTCCCCGCGCTCGCGGGGGTGGTCCCCGACCCGTCACGCTCAACGTCCAAGACGACGTGTCGTCCCCGCGCTCGCGGGGGTGGTCCTATGGCGGACTCTGCCATTCGCAAGTACATTACGTCGTCCCCGCGCTCGCGGGGGTGGTCCCCGGCCGTGACGTACTACTTGAACGTCTGACCCGTCGTCCCCGCGCTCGCGGGGGTGGTCCCAGGGACCCCGGCCGCCACCAGCTCCCACACGGGTCGTCCCCGCGCTCGCGGGGGTGGTCCCCGCTGGCCTGTTGACCAACGCGAACTATCAGAGTCGTCCCCGCGCTCGCGGGGGTGGTCCCCCCATGCACCCCCCCACCCCCACCACTTTGCGGTCGTCCCCGCGCTCGCGGGGGTGGTCCCCAGACACGCTCCGTGACGTCGTCGGTCGACGCGTCGTCCCCGCGCTCGCGGGGGTGGTCCCAGGAGCGCCCCCAGGGTGGTTGCCAGCACCTGGTCGTCCCCGCGCTCGCGGGGGTGGTCCCCACCCCGCTCGCCCGCTGGACGGACCGGTCCGGTCGTCCCCGCGCTCGCGGGGGTGGTCCCTCGGTCAGCACGCTGTCGACACCCGACACGGCGGTCGTCCCCGCGCTCGCGGGGGTGGTCCCTTGCCGTAGAACGTGACCGTGCCCGATTCGGCGTCGTCCCCGCGCTCGCGGGGGTGGTCCCCCTCCAAGCATCGTCTGCCCCGGCCGAGTGAGGTCGTCCCCGCGCTCGCGGGGGTGGTCCCGCGTCCCGACTGATCCCCAAACGCTCGGCGATGTCGTCCCCGCGCTCGCGGGGGTGGTCCCGGCACGAAGCTCCCCGGGCACACACACTGTGTGTCGTCCCCGCGCTCGCGGGGGTGGTCCTAGTGGACATACCGGCCGACGGCTTTAGTAGACGTCGTCCCCGCGCTCGCGGGGGTGGTCCCGAGTGGATGCGGGTCGGTCTGTCCACCGATAGGTCGTCCCCGCGCTCGCGGGGGTGGTCCCACCACCGGCGGATCAGACAATGTGTGATCGGCGTCGTCCCCGCGCTCGCGGGGGTGGTCCCACCTGGCCGATCAGGTCCCGGTTGGTGTGCAGGTCGTCCCCGCGCTCGCGGGGGTGGTCCCCTCTTTAGCGGCGCGCAGAGAGCCCCCCTGCTGTCGTCCCCGCGCTCGCGGGGGTGGTCCCCGACCATTAGCTAATGATCTTCCCACCAAGGGGTCGTCCCCGCGCTCGCGGGGGTGGTCCCACGCATCCGACGAACTACGTCACGACTATACCGGTCGTCCCCGCGCTCGCGGGGGTGGTCCCGTTGACTGCGAAGATTGCCCGGGTTGCTCTCTGTCGTCCCCGCGCTCGCGGGGGTGGTCCCCGTCGCCATGTCCGACAAAGTGCGGTGCATGAGTCGTCCCCGCGCTCGCGGGGGTGTCCTGGGTGTCTCGGTGGATTCCGTCGCGGAGCTTGGTCGTCCCCGCGCTCGCGGGGGTGGTCCCACCCTGGTCGATCAGCTGCGAGATCCGCCCGGGTCGTCCCCGCGCTCGCGGGGGTGGTCCCCGCGTCTAAGACCCCTCGGGTCGCTCCCCACGGTCGTCCCCGCGCTCGCGGGGGTGGTCCTACTCTCTTGTGAGGTATGCGCTAGAGAAACTTGTCGTCCCCGCGCTCGCGGGGGTGGTCCCGGCGAAGCGTGGATTAAGTCTGTCGGTCCCACGTCGTCCCCGCGCTCGCGGGGGTGGTCCCCGGCTGGTGGCGCGCTGGCCACGCTGCTGAACCGTCGTCCCCGCGCTCGCGGGGGTGGTCCCAACGCCGGACCGGCACCCGAACACCCCGGACCGTCGTCCCCGCGCTCGCGGGGGTGGTCCCTCCGACCCGAAGATCACACCCGACGACCGTCGGTCGTCCCCGCGCTCGCGGGGGTGGTCCCGGACCGGTCACAAGGATTTGCGTTGTCGGTGCGTCGTCCCCGCGCTCGCGGGGGTGGTCCCACGGTCCCGCCGATCGAGCCGAGGTTCCCCAGGTCGTCCCCGCGCTCGCGGGGGTGGTCCGTCCTCGACCGCCTGCGTCGTGGTCACCATGCCGTCGTCCCCGCGCTCGCGGGGGTGGTCCCCTCGCGGTGCGGGCCGCCCGAGCCGTGTCCCGGTCGTCCCCGCGCTCGCGGGGGTGGTCCCGGCCCTACGTCGCCACGACAGAGCAGGTGTGGGTCGTCCCCGCGCTCGCGGGGGTGGTCCCTACAGCGCCGGCGATATCCGCCCACCGGCGACGTCGTCCCCGCGCTCGCGGGGGTGGTCCTGGCCGCCTGGTGGCGGCCCTGGTCGAGCGGCTGTCGTCCCCGCGCTCGCGGGGGTGGTCCGTCGATCATCGGGAAATCTTCGGTTCGGTAGTAGTCGTCCCCGCGCTCGCGGGGGTGGTCCTACCCGACGACAGGGAGAGAAAGACAATGGGCCGTCGTCCCCGCGCTCGCGGGGGTGGTCCGTGGCGATGGCTTATATCAGGACGGCTATCGGTGTCGTCCCCGCGCTCGCGGGGGTGGTCCCTCGGCCACGATGTGCCGAAGGTGAACCCGCGCGTCGTCCCCGCGCTCGCGGGGGTGGTCCCCGGCCGGACCAGAACAGCGGGCTGTTGCGGTCGTCGTCCCCGCGCTCGCGGGGGTGGTCCCCGGCGTCAAGCGCGAGTCTGGCTATCTGCTCTGTCGTCCCCGCGCTCGCGGGGGTGGTCCCTGGCGCTCACCGGGAAAGACCTTTCCGAAGCGGTCGTCCCCGCGCTCGCGGGGGTGGTCCTTACTCCATTCGTGAAGATCAACTTTTATCGCCGTCGTCCCCGCGCTCGCGGGGGTGGTCCTCGTTGAGAAGCGGAAGTGGGACGACAACCCTTGTCGTCCCCGCGCTCGCGGGGGTGGTCCCGAGCTGCTCAAGACAGAGATGGCGCGCACGCCGTCGTCCCCGCGCTCGCGGGGGTGGTCCCTTCCGCTACTCCGAATCGGACTTCGCAGACCAGTCGTCCCCGCGCTCGCGGGGGTGGTCCCGTTGGACGCGTAGGTGAGCCGATCGTCAATCGGTCGTCCCCGCGCTCGCGGGGGTGGTCCCTCTCCCCACCGCTGTCGAATTTGTTCTGGCGAGTCGTCCCCGCGCTCGCGGGGGTGGTCCCGTTTTGGAGCGGCGGCGGCCGGTGGCGTCGCGGTCGTCCCCGCGTTCGCGGGGGTGGTCCCGAGCACGGCGAGGACGCGGCATCCGACTACAAGTCGTCCCCGCGCTCGCGGAGGTGGTCCGACCAGATGCGCGCCCCGGCGACCACGATCGTCGTCCCCGCGCTCGCGGGGGTGGTCCCAACGCTGCCGTAAGGCGACCTCCGCACGCAGCTCCGCGAGGATGTCGAGCTGGCGGCGGGCTTCCCCGACCGTTACCGGCTCCACAACCTCCTCGCCGGGGGAGGGGGAGTCGGTCTGCTGGTGCAGGGGGCTCGGCCGCGGCGAGGTCGGTGCCGCTGGGCCGGGTCCTCGGTGCGCTCGACAGAGACGGCCGGCTCCTCGTACTCCACCTGCCGGGCTGGGTTCTCGCCCAGGTCGAGGTTGAGATCAAGCTGCGAGTCCTCTCGCTCCCGGATGCACTCGTGGCCGGGGTCGTTGGGTCGATGACGCCGATGAGTTCGACCTGCTCACCGGCCTCGCCGCCGGGCATCTGCGCGGCCTCAGCCTGCCACAGCAGCAGGCCCTGCCGGCCGTCTTTGCGGATGCTGTGGCCGAGGCCGCGGGGGTCGTAGGTGACCACCGTGCGGTCGGGGAAGTGCGTCCGCAACGTACCGAAACCGCTGGCATCCATGGGTTGACCGATCATGACCAGCGGTGGGCGCCCGTCAGTCGTCGGCAGCGGGCCGTGGACGTGGTAGGCGAGATCGACCTCGGGGGTCGTGAGCAGGTGGGCCGTCATGACAGCTCCGACTGCATCCGGGGGGCGAACTCATCGGCCGATGGGCGCTGGTCACTTCGTGGTGACCGCCCGCCGGATGACATCCGGCCGCAGGGCACGATCAGCCGTCGCGTCGGGTGGTGCGATACCGACGCGGCCGGCCACCATCACGGTGTCGTCGGCCCGACTCGCCTCGCGCCGTGGCCCGAGCAGGTGCGGGCCGGGCCGCGCTGGGCGGGCAGGCTCAGCCCCTGCCGCAGCTCACGTGGCGTCCAGCAGCGTCGCAAGCTTGGTGACGGTGTTCCAGTTCCGTCCGGTGACGACGAGGTTCCAGTGCTTCATCACGAACGCGGAGACGTCGGGCGCCTGCAGGATCCCGTCGGGGCACCACTGGTAGATCACCCGGTCGCCGAGGCGGATGCGCTGCGGGTCGAGGGCGGTCGGGTCGTGCTCGGCCGCGGCCGCGGGATCCGGCTCGGCGGACAGGAACAGCGCCATCAGCCGGGAGCCGTTGTCGGCGACCTCGGCCAGCGGGTTCGCGGCGAGGACGGCACGCAGCTCGTCCCGGGTGCGGATCAGGCACGGCACGTCCATCCCCAGCCGCTCGGCGATCGCCGCCTCGATCCAGGCGGCGAGCTCGGCAGGCGGGGTGTCGGCGGTGCGGAACACCGCGTTGCCGCTGCGCAGGTGGGTCCGGACGGCGTCGAAACCCAGATCCGACAGCAGCGCCCGCAGATCGGCCATGGCGATGGTCTTGCCGCCGACGTTGATCCCGCGCAGCAGAACGGCGTAGCTCGGCATTGCCGCAGGGTAAGGGCGCGGTCCGGCAGAGCACGGAGCGCATCGCGCGATCTGCCGAGATCATGTCCGGTCACCCGCGGCGAGGGGCTGCACCGACCGGAGTACCCCGGTCGGCCGGTACCCGGGGTGCCCCACTGACCGGCCCGCCCCGCATCTGTCACTCTGGAGCCCGTTGCGGTGGGGGGACGCGCTCTCGGTCCTGGCCGCCCAGACCGGACATCCGAGGGAGCCTGCGTTTGCTGGAGATCACCGCCGCCTTCGACGCCGTCCTGCACAGCGTCTGGCTGCTGCCGGTGCTCGTCGTGCTCATCGCGCTGGACGGCCCGTTTCCGGTGCTGCCCAGCGAGACGCTGCTGATGTCGGCCTCGGCCGCCGCGTTCGGGATCGGTGACATGCCCGGGGTGGCCGGGCTGTTCCTGGCCGCGCTGATCGGCTCCGCACTCGGCGACCTCGCCGTGTTCGGGATCGGGCGCACCTCCAGACGGGTGCTGAACCGGCGCATCGAGGACGAGTACGAGTTCACCAGGTGGGTGCGCCGGAACCTGTTCCGCCGTCCGGAGATCGTGCTGATCGGCGCCCGGTTCGTGCCCGGCGGCCGGCTGGTGAGCACCGCCGCGTCCGGACGCGTGCAGCTGCCGCTGCGGCGGTTCGTGCCCGGCTCACTCGCCAGTTCGGCGCTGTGGAGCGCCTACATGCTGGTGGTCGGTCTGCTGTGGGGGCCGCTGGTGGGCCGGAACGCGCTGCTGTGCATCGGCGCCGGGATCGTCATGGCGCTGCTGACGGCCGGGGTGTTCGCGCTCGCGCGCCGGATCTGGTCCGGTCGCCGACGGGCGGCGGGCGCGGACCGCGAGAACGAACCCGCGTTCGCCGACTGACCGCATAATCTCTCTCGCATTCGTGCCGCCCGCATCCGCAGCGCTGGCCCACCGCGTCGCCCGCGGCCGGCGCCGGTCGTCACGGACAACGGGCCGACCATCACTCAGGATGTGGAAGCCTCCGGCCTCCCGCTGAACGGACCGTGATCGTCGGTGGCCGGTGGTCCGGCCGCCGGGGCTCGGCGGATAGCGCCGTCGGCAGATCGTGCGGTACTGGCCGTAGCAGCGATGCCCACCGTCGATCGCTCGCCTCCGACCGCACCGATCTGGCACAATCCCGCCACCGGTCGCCCTGGCACCGAACACCGACCGCTCGCAACCACCGATCGAGTTCGGACGTCTCGGCCCCGGCTCGCCGAACACATCCTGATGTGCATGTCCCCGGACACACATCTCACGTGTCCGGGGACGACGACCGGCTGGCGCCATCCATCGACGATCGGGAGCAGGCCCCCTCGCGGAGCGAGTCCGGTGGAGGAGACGACGATGAAGGTTCGTGGGCCGGTGCTGACGCTGCTCGCGGTGGTCGGGCTGGCGCTGGCGTTGTTCGTGGTGAACACGCGCCAGGAGCCGGCGCGGGCCCCCGACCAGGCCGCCCGGACCGAGGCGGCCCCCCCGCCCGCAGCGGACACGGCGGCGGCAGCGGACACGGCCACGGCGTTCCCGGCCGAGGCCGTCTACACCGGCCGGTCCGCGGGCGATCAGGTGACGGTGGCGATCGCCGTCCGCGGCGGGAAGGCCGCTGCCTACCTCTGCGACGGCAGGCGCGTCGAGGCCTGGCTGGAGGGCTCGGTGCAGGGTGAGGAGCTGCGTCTGCAGGGCAAGGACGGGGCCAGTCTCACCGTGCGACCCGACGGCGAGGGCGTGTCCGGCCAGATCTTTGTCCAGGGGCGGCAGCTGCCCTACACGGCACAGCTCGCGAAGCCGCCCGCGGGGCTCTACGAGGGCGAGACGACCGTCGGCGGGGAGCCCGCCCGGATCGGCTGGATCGTGCTGCCCGACGGCAGCCAGGTCGGCGTCGGCACCGTCGGCGGCGATCCCGGCCCGGCCCCGTTGCTGGACCTCGGGGAGGGTGGCGCCGCGGTCGGCGGCGTCTTCGTGTCCGCAAGGCCGATCCGCGGTGACGACGACGTCACCGGCTGACGACCGGGGAAGGGAGGACCCGTGATGACGTCCGCATCCGAGCCCCCGCGCGGCGCCGCACCACCGACCGCGTCGCGCCCGGCGGCCGCGATCCTGGTGCCGGTCGCGGTGGGATGCGCAGTGGCGGTCGCCCTGGGCGTGTACGGCAGGCTGCACGAACCGACCGGCTTCGCGATCAACGTCGCAGGCTTCTCCGGCACCCAGTCGGTGAAGACGTGGCTGGCGACCGTGGCGTTCGTGTTCGCCCTGGTGCAGCTCGGTTCGGCGTTGGTGATGTTCGGCCGGATCCCCGGGGTCGCCGGGCCACCCTGGCTGGGGGGTCTGCATCGCTGGTCGGGCCGGATCGCGGTGCTGCTCACCGTCCCGGTCGTGGTGCACTGCCTCTACGCGCTCGGTTTCCAGTACGACGCGGCACGGGTGCTTGCGCATTCGCTGCTGGGATGCCTCTTCTACGGCGCGTTCGTCACGAAGATGCTGGTGCTGACCCGCCGCGGGCTGCCCGGGTGGGTCCTGCCGGTGACCGGCGGGCTGGTCTTCGCCGGGCTGACCGGTCTGTGGCTGACCTCGGCGCTGTGGGTGTTCACCACCGTGGGTGTGGCGCTGTGAGCGCTCCGGATGCCGGTGAGCTCGACCGACGGACCGTGGTCGGGCTCGGGATCGTGGCGGCCACCGGCTCGCTCGTGGGCTGCGCGACCTACGGGCAGACACAGCCGACGCGGCAGTCCCAACCCGCCGCAGGCGAGGTGCTCGTGGCCGCCGCGGACGTCCCGGTGGGTGGGGGTGTCATCCTCGCCGACCGCGGCGTCGTCGTCACCCAGCCCGCGACGGGAGACTTCCACGCGTTCTCGTCGACCTGCACCCACCAGGGCTGCACCGTGGCGAAGGTGGCCGACGGCACGATCGACTGTCCCTGCCACGGCAGCCGCTTCGACGCCACCACCGGCGCGGTCGTCGCGGGCCCCGCCCCCCGGCCACTGCCCTCGCAGGCGATCACCGTCGAGGGTGCCTCGATCCGGCGGGCCTGAGCGTCGAGTCCACCGGGAGGAAGGCCAGCTGGTCGAGGACGGGGGCACCGCCGTCCCGCACGGTTCGGCGCTGCGGGTGTTCAGCCGGGCGCTGCAGATCGCGAGACCCGTGAGACCCGCTGTGGGTGGTCGCCCGGTCCCGCGGCCGGATCACGATTGCGGTCCGGCGTCGGCTGGGGGCTGCTGCGCGTTAGCCGGCTCGACCCCGGCGCCACCGGGGCTGTCACCGCCGGAGCCGCCGCTTCCGGAGTTGCCGCCGCCGGAGTTATCCCCGGCGGGCGCGCCCCCGGAGCCATCTCCGCCGCCGGCCTGACCGCCCGGCTCCGGGCTGGGGCGCGGGGGTTCGCTCGTCGTGGGCGGCTGCGGAGGTTCGCTCGTCGTGGGCGGCTGCGGAGGCGCGGTCGTCGTGGGCGGCTTGGGCGGTGTGGTGGTCGACTGTGCCGGGGTGGTCGGCGTGGGCGCGGTGCGCCGGTTCGCCGGGGCCGGAGCGGGAGCCTGCGGCGGGGGCTGCCGGAGCGGCGCCGAATCGTCGACGACGGCCGGGGCGCCGGGGGTGGCGGCGCCGGCCTTGGACGTGCCGGTCTCGACCGCTCGGGTGCCCACGGCGTTGGCGACGAGGCCGCCGATCAGGGCGGCGGCCACGACCCCACCGGCCGCGACCAGCAGGCCCACGCGCCGCCGCCGGGGTGCGGGTGCCACCTGCTGCGGGGGCCGAGGCTGGCGCGGTGGCGGGCTCGGGACCTCCGGGTCGACGCGGACGTCGGTGGGCTCGACGAGCGCGATCGGGAGCCGCTGCGTCTGCTCACCGACCGCGGCGCCCCGGGCCGTGAGCGCGGCACCCGCCGCGATGACGCCCTTCGGGTCGACGTCGACCGAGGCCGGCTGCCCACAGGCGGCCGAGACGAGCTGCGCGACCAGCGGGATCCGCGACGAACCACCCACCAGCACCACGGCGCCCGGTTCGCCGGGCACGGTGCCGGCCGAGTCCAGCGCGCGGCGCAGCGCCGCCACGGTCTCGGCCACGGCGGGCCGGATCGCGTCCTCGAACTCGGAGCGGGTGAGCCGGACCTGGGTGGAATGTCCTGGCAACACGACGGGGATCAGTACCTCGGTATCGGCCGAGAGGGCCTCCTTGGCCTCGGTGCATTCGCGACGCAGCCGGGCGACCGCGGTGAGGGTGGTGGGATCGGAGGGATCCAGCTCCTCCCACACCGGCCCCAGGGCCGCGCGGACGTGCTCGAACACGAACTCGTCGAAGTCGATCCCGCCGAGCCCGTCGATCCCCTCGGGCGTGCCGAGTAGCTCGAACCCGCCGTCGGGCAGCTTGCGGGCCACGGCGGCGTCGAAGGTCCCGCCGCCGAGGTCGTAGACGGCCACGACCGCGCCGGGCTCGACCCGTTCGGCCGCGGCGTATCCCCTCGCCGCGGCCTGCGGCTCGGTGATCAGCATCGCCGCGCCGAGACCGTGGGCCGCGAGCGCCGTGCGCAACGAGTCGAGCCGGTGCGGGCCCCACGACGCGGGATGGGTCACCGCGATCCCGGCGGCGGGCCCGCCCTCCCGCGCGGCGACCTCCTCGACGAGCTTCGCGGCGAACCGCGCGGCGAGCTCCTCCGCCGCGACCGGCACGCCTCCGACGAGCATGGGGACGCCGTCGCCGATCCGCCGCTTGAACCCGCGCACCACCCGGCCGGGGTCCGACAGCGCCCGCCGCTCGGCGGCCACCCCGAACAGGAGCGCGCCGCGCTCGTCCGCGAACACCGCCGACGGCACCGCGTTCGCCCGCTCGCCCAGCGCCACGATGTCCGCGTTCGCCCGGTCGGATCGGCAGACGGCGGCGGCGGAGAACGTCGTTCCCACGTCGATCCCCAGGTAGTACGACATCGCGGCTCCCTCCTCGGCGGTGGGTTCAGTGAACCGGAGGAGCGGCGCTCGCAGCCGTTCTACGAGGCACGATGCGGGACAAGACCCGGGAAAACCCCTTACCGCCCCCACCCTGCGGACACCGCGATCCCGGTGCGCGACGGCCGAGAAACCGGAGCCGGTCCGGATGGCAGCAGGCGCGGAGCTGCCTAGCTTTTTCGGCAACCGGATCGAGCGGTCCGGCGGGCCCACAGCCCCGATCCACCGAGGAGACACCATGAGCAGCCCGTTCAACCTCAACGCCTTCCTGTCCGACCTGAGGCAGGACCTGGACCTGGACCAGGACTCGGCCCAGGAGGCCGAGTCCGCGCAGGTCGGTCAGCTGGAGAACGAGCAGAACGTCGGTCAGAACGCGGACCAGGACCAGGACGTCATCACCGCGGTGGAGACGGAGGGTGGCCGTGGCGGCGCCGGGGGCACCGCCATCGGCGGCGACAGCGAGATCGACCAGGACGGCGAGGTCAACATCAACTTCGGTGACAGCCGCGGCGGTGACGCGGACGCCAGCGGCGGCGACGGCGGCGACGCCGCCTCCATCGTCGATGTGGATGCCGACCAGGACCTCGACCAGGACGCCGACGTGGACTCCGACCAGAACCTCGACCAGGACACCGACCAGGTCCTGGCCTCGAACCAGGACGCCGATGCGGACGCCGACGCCGACGTCGAGCAGGACGAGTTCGACCTCCCGGTCTGACGTCCGACGCGTGCCGAGCAGCCGGTCCCGCCCGCCGCAGGGCGGGACCGGATTCCGCATTCCACCCACCTCCGCCACCAGGAGCACGACATGGCCGCCCTGACCGACCTCATCGACTTCCTGCTCAAGCTGATGCGCGACCCCGAGGCCCGCGCACAGTTCGACCAGAACCCGGAGCAGACCCTGCAGCAGCACGATCTCGCGGGAGTCAGCGGCGACGACGTGCGCGACGCCCGGCTGTTGCTCGCCGACCGCGGCGATGTCCGGGCCACCAGCGATGCCGCGCCGCCGCCGCGGGGCGGGGGCGATCCGGTCCGCGAGATCCAGCACACCACGACCGCCTATGAGCCCGTCCGCGAGTACGTGGTGAACCAGCACACCGAGCAGATCACCAACATCACCAACAACATCGACGACCGCGACACGATCATCGACGACCGGGACGTGACGAACATCGACGACCGGGACATCGACATCGACATCGACGACCGCGACGTCGATGTCGACATCGACAAGTCCGACGACGACATCACGGTCGTCAAGGACTCCTTCAACCAGGACAACGACACCGAGGTCACCGCGATCAACGAGTCGTTCAACGAGGACACCGAGGTCACCGCGATCAACGAGTCGTTCAACGAGGACACCGAGGTCACCGCGATCAACGA